>JBILLI010000089.1:0-16082 GCA_044376155.1 Polyangiales bacterium | reverse complement strand
ACCGAGGGTCCCGGAGAACGCGATGGCGGTCCAAAGGACCCCCGGGGCGACCTTGCGGCCGGTCTCTTCGTCGACGAAGAGCGACATCGACGAGAGCACCGCCACCAGCGACGCGAAGAGCGTCATCGTGGGGACGAGCTCGCGCACGCGGAGCTCGATGACGAGGTCCTTGCGCGCGATGGCGAGGGCGTGGCGGAGCAACGGAGGGCTCAGCGCGCGCGGCGGCGGCGCGTCGCGGTGACGGTGAGCGCGAGGCCGAGGAGCGCGAGGGCGCCCTGCGACGAGCGGGTCTGCGTGGGCACCGCGCAGCCGCAGCCGCCGCCGGTGGTGGACGGAACCGGACCCGCGTCGGCGGTGGTGACATCGCGGGGCGCGGTCCCGGCGTCGGTGCTGGCGTCGGCGCTGGCGTCGGCCACGGTGCCGCTGTCGCCGTCGTCGGGGGGCGGGCACACGATGGCGCCGGCGTCACCAACCCCGCGCACGCCCTGGGTGAGGGGCGTGCTCAGGTTGCCCGTGTTCGCGCTGTCGTGGCGAAAGCCCTCCCACTGGATGTTGGCCGTGCGGTCATCGCTGGTGCCCGCGCGCCACGCCCAGAGGAAGCCGTCGCGGGTGCCGATGGCGAGGTCGAGCTGGTGGTCGCCGTCGATGTCGCCGAGGGCGGGCGAGGGGACCATCCATTGTCCGCTGAACTTCGGCCAGCCCAGCGCCTCACGCCCGCAGGCGTTGAAGGCGTGCACGTAGTAGCCCGCGGTGGCGACGATGACCTCGGGGTAGGGGTCGCCGTCGACGCTGGCAATCGCGGTGTTGTGGAAGAAGGTGTAGTCCTCGATGACCTGGGGGAAGCCCGGGAGCACCTGCCCGGTGCGGCCGCTCCAGGCGCCCACGAGGTGCACGAAGTCACGGCGCCGCCCGCCGCCCGCGAGGGAGATGGCGAGGGCGAGCTCGGAGCCGGTGGTCACGAGGTCGGGCGCGCCGTCGCCGTTGATGTCGCCGAAGGTCGCGTAGCCGAAGACCGGCGCGAACGACACGATGCTGGAGGAGTAGTTCGAGTTCGGCCCGCGGGCGCCGGCGCGGATGGTGGCGATGGAGTCGAGGTCGGCCATCATCGGTCGCCGCGGCGCGCGGGGCTGCGGGCCCTGGAGCACGGGCATGATGGGGATGGCGTTGCCCGTGGGAACGTACTCATCCCGACCGTCGCCGTTCACGTCGGCGAGCGGGGGGGCGGCGCTCATGCCTTCGCCCACGAGGGGGAAGAAGTTGAACGACGCGAACACGAGGGGGTAGTTCGGGTGCACCGCGCCGCCGGCGTGGTTGTTCCCGTCGCCGTGGAGGATGTAGAGCGAGCCGGTGTTGTTGTCGCCGGGCGCGCGGGCGCTGCTCACGACCACGATGTCGGGGGGGCCCTGCCCGTCGAGGTTGCCCACGCCGACGGAGCCGAAGATGCGGTTGCGCTCGGCGTTGGGCTCGGGGAAGGTGAGGGTCACGGGGAAGCCCGACTTGACCATCCCGGTGGCGGCGTCGAGGGCGTAGACCTTGCCGTCCATGGCGCCGAAGATGATTTCGGGGCGGCGGTCGTTGTCGAGGTCGTAGAGCACCGGCGAGCCGAAGATGCCGCGCTGCTGGATGATGTTGGGCGAGGTCGCGCTGCTCGGCACGTCGGGGAGCTCGAAGGGGAAGCCGTTCCCGTACGCGCTGCCGTCGTGGTTGAAGACGAAGACGGTGCCGTGATAGCCCGCGACGACGATCTCGGGGTTGGGGTCGGCGTCGAGGTTGCCGATGGCGGGCGTGGCGATGATGGGCTCGCGCACGGCGGCGGGGTCGATGGCGGGGTTGGGCCCGCGGTAGGCCGCGCTGCGGGTGTAGCTGGTGCGGTGGGTGGGTGACATCCCCCACATGGGCGGGAGGCGCACGGGGAAGCCCGGGAGTTCCATCCCGTTGCCGCGCACGGCGTGGAGCTCACCGTCGGCGGTGCCGTAGATGATCTCGCGGGTGCCGTCGCCGTTGAGGTCCACGAGGTGGGGCGAGGCCTCGCCCGACCCGCGCACGTCGATGGGGAAGCCGGGGAGCACCGTCTCGTCGCGGTTCACGGAGAAGACCCGGCGCTGCTCGCCGCGCACGTCGCCCGCGGCGCCGCCGTAGTGCGCCACGACGCGCACGCGCACCGTGATGGTGTAGCGGTTCTCGACCTCGCCCGGGTTGTTGATGGTGACCCCGGAGAGGTCGATCTCGCCGAGGGTGCCGTCGACCGGGGCGGTGACGCCGTTCATCGTGCGCACCATCTGCCAGGCGCTGTCGGCGGGCTCGATGCCCCGCGCCCACTCGATGACGAAGTCGTAGTTGGGCGCGCGGCGCGCGGCGATGCGGCCCTCGAGGCGCAGGGTGCGCTGTTCGGCGCGGAGGGGGTTGTGCACCGAGAACCACCGCGGCGAGACGATGTCGACCTCGGGGGGGATGCGCCCCTCGCGGATGCGGTCGAGGGCGCGGCGGGCGTTGAGGCGGCCGTAGCCGAAGCGCTGGTCCCACCCCGGGAGCGACGGGTACTTGGTGTCGTCGTAGTTGGGGTGCGAGGGCTGCGACTCGGGGATGTTGATGTCGTCGGCGCTGACGTTGAGGAGCTGGTAGATCTCCTCGGCGCTGAGCGCGGGCATGAGGTTCTGTTGGAGGGCGTACGACTGCATGAGCGCGGCGGCGCCGGCGGTGTGGCCCGTGGCCTCCGAGGAGCAGCCCGTGCCCGCGACGCTGAGGTGCAGCTGCCCGCCGTAGTTCGTGCAGTTGTTGAAGTTCAGAAAGGTCGTGGCGCGCTGGATGGTCTCCGCGTCGTAGCGGATCGCGTGCACGTAGATGGTGTGGTTGTTGGTGCCGGGCACGTTGTGGTGCCGGGAGTTCTCGTCGGCGGCGCTGGCGACCACGGGCACGCCGCTGCGGTAGGCGTAGTCGATGGCCTGGCGGGTGTACGTGCTGTTGTCGATGGTGCCGAGGGCCTCTTGCACCACCTTGGCGCCGCGGTCGACGGAGTACACCACGGCCTGGGCGAAGTCGTTGACCTCGCCGATGAAGCTGTCGGCGACGCGCAGCGGGATGACCATGCAGCGCGGGCAGTCGCCGGCGTCGCCTTCGTTGTTGTTGGTCTCCGCGGCGGACCAGCGCATTTCGCCCGTGCCGTGGCCGAAGCGCGTGGCGTCGGCGGGGTCGTTGTCGTCTTGAAAGAAGTCCCAGCCGGCGATGTCGTCGGTGTAGCCGTTGTCGTCGTCGTCGCGGCTGTCGGAGAACACCCGGATGAGGTCGCCGGCGTCGATGATGCCGTTGCGGTTGGGGTCGTTGTTCTGCCCCATGGCGTCGCGGCACATCCGCGGGTTGCGGGCCATGACGTCGCCCGTGCCGCAGGTGATGCGGGGGTCGCGCACGTAGTCCTGCACGTTGACCACGCCGTCGTTGTTGGCGTCGTGGGCGGTGGCGCCCATGGGCATCGGGAGCTCGCGGGTGTTCAGCGCGACCTTGTTGATGAGGTCGGTGTTGTCCCAGTTGATGCCCGAGTCGAGCACGCCGATCATCACCCGGGGGTCGCCGATGGTGAGCCCCCACGCGCGGTCGAAGTTGTTGCCCGCGCCGATGGGGATCTCCGCGGTGCGAAAGCCCGGCACCATGAGGGTCGTGCCGGGGATGAAGCTCCACTGGTCCCACTGGCCCTGATAGCCCGGGTCGTTGGGCTGGTTCTCGCGCTGCGCGAGCTGCTCCTGCGTCGCGTCGGCGGCGGGCGGCCAGATGGCGTGCGCGGCGTGCGGGTTCAGCGAGAGCGCGCAGACACCCAGGGCGAGCGCGAGGCTCGAGCGGCGACGAAGGGTCCTCGTGGTCATGGCGGGCGTGACCGTACCAGAATCATCGACGAGACGGGTCGACGCGAGGCGGAGACCTTGCGCCCGGTCATGCCCGTGCGGTCGGTGGGCGTTGCCGCCCGTCAGGTCACAGCCCCGTCCAGCGGGAGAGCGCCGCGGCCTCGTCGTTCGCGCGGAGGGTCACGGTGTCGGCCCCGAGGGTCGCGCGCCGCGTGGTGCGCACGCGGAACTCCATCGCGTCGAACCAGGCCTCGTCGACGGTGAAGTCGAGGGTGAGGTCCTGCCAGCCCGGTTGGGAGAAGTCCGCCCCGGTGAGCGTGCGCGAGGCGAGCACCCGGCCGTTGCGGAACACGTCCAGCGTGCCCAGCTCCTCGTCGGCGAAGTGCGGCTCTGCGCGGAGGCGGAAGGTCACCCGCCACGCCCCCGCGGGCAGACGGATGAAGGGACCGAAGACCACGTACCCCGCGGGCCGCGGGTCGTCGCGCCGCACCACGCGGGCCCACCCGTCGCGCGCGCCCGGGTCGCGCGCCGCGCAATTGGGGAAGTCGGTCTGCTCGGTGCCTTCGACCTCGTAGCTGCGTCGCACGAGGAGGTCGCGCAGGGCGTCGACGTTGCGCGCGCGGTCGCCGTCGCGCTGCATCAGCACCGCGCCGTCCTCCCACGTGACGACCCCCCAGCGCCCGCGCAGCATCGCGCGGATCATCTCGTCGCGCTGCTCGAAGGTCTGCGGCCAAGGGGGGCGCTGCAGGTCCACCGCGGCCCAGGTCGCGCGCTCGAGGCCGTAGGGGAAGATCACCCCCCACGGTCGGTTCGACACCTGCGGGCCGAGCCACGTCGACACGCTCACGGGCGCGTCGGCGGGGATGCGCTGGAGCATCGCCGTCACCGTCTGCACCCGCGGGGTCACCGCGCGCGCGTCGGTGCCGTGCACCCGCGCGGCCATGCTCGACGGGTGCGTCAGCGTCATCACGCACAGCGCCGCGAGCACGAAGGTGCGCAGCGCGTCGCTGCGTCGGAGGGCGTCGTCCCCGCGCAGCATCCGGGCGGCGCCGTACACCGCCGCGAGGAACACCCCGGGGTGCTGCACGGCGGCGTAGTGGTAACGCAGCGCGACGATCTCCGGGTTGTCGGAGAGCAGCACGATGCCCAGCGGCATCAACAGCACGACGCGCAGCCCCGCCGCGAGGGGCAGCAGTGCGAGGGGCAGCACGAAGGAGAGCAGGGTGCTCAGCCGCGCCTCGCTGAAGGCGTAGAGCACGAAGCGCACGGGCTGCCCGAGGAGGGTCAGCAGCGGGCCCATGGGCGTCGCCAGATGCCTGAAATTGCGAAGAAACTTGTAGTTCGTGCCCTCGGTGCCGTCGGACATGTACACCGGCACCCCGGGCGGCGGGCCGAAGCGCTTCAGCAGCACGCTCATCGCGACGAGGCAGTACGCGACGACCACGGCCATGATCACCCCGGCGCGCTTGCGGTCGCGCGCGTCGCCGTCGAGGGCGCGGGCGAGGAGCACGGCCACGGCGGGGATGAACATGTCCTCCTTGACGCTCACGGCGAGCGCGGCGGCGAGGGCGGCGGCGCCCCAGCGGCGGTGGTGGAGCGCCAGCGCCAGCGCGGTGAGCGCGGGCACGGCGAGGAGGTCCATGTGAAAGTCGTAGAGCAGCGCGACTTGCATCTGCGGCGAGAAGATCATCGCGCCGGCGAGCACGGTGGCGAGGTCGCGCCGCAGGCCCAGCGCCCGCGCGAGGCGGTAGAGCGGCCACGCCGATGCGCTGATGGCGAGGGTCTGCACGAGGAGCAGGCACGCGCTCGTGGGCGAGAGCGCGTAGAGCGGCGCGAGCAGGAAGAGCACCGGCGAGAAGTGCTCGCCGAGGAAGCTGTAGCCCACCGTCGGGGAGAACATCGGGCGCCCGTGCAGCGTGTGCCAGAGGGCCTCCTTGAAGATCCCGAGGTCCACCGTGGCGGACCACAGCGCGCGGTCGCGGGTGATGGCGAGGTACGAGAACACCGCGCCGTGCAGGGCGATCACCGCGAGCATGGGGGCGTGCTCGCGCCAGCCGGTGGACTCGGTGCGCGCGGTCGCGCGCCCGCGGAGCCACACGGTCGTCGCGACGGCGCTCGCGAGGAGGAAGGCGAGCAGCGCGGGGCGGCGGGCGGTGTCGTCTTGCGTGAGCACCGCGGGGGAGAGCAGCACCGGCGCGAGGACCGCGAGGAGGCGGGTCCACGGGGAGCGGGCGATGCCGTGCGGCGCGCTCGGCGCGGCGATGGCCGACGCGCCGAGGAGCAGGGTGAGCGCGCTGAGCGCGGCGGTGTGGAGCACGGCCGCGACGGGGGCCTGGCCCGCGTAGGAGCCTGCGCCGAGGGCCTCCCACAACGGACCGGGGCCCAGGGCCAGGGTCGTCAGGGTGATCTGCAGCGCGTGCGCGGCGAGGATGCTCAGGCCGAGGCACGCGACGACAAGGAGCGCGGGGCGAGGCGACGCAGAGGACACAGCGCCGCCCGAACTACCACGCTTTCACCGCCGGTCGGTCACTCCTCGACGCGGATCAGCACCGTGGAGATGTTGTCGGGGCCGCCGCCCTCGTTGGCCAGGCGCACCAGCTCGCGGCAGGCCTCCAGCAGGTCGCTCTGGGCGGTGAGCACCCGAGCGATCTCGGGGTCCTTCACGACGCCGGACAGACCGTCGGAGCAGAGGAGGTACACGTCCCCCACCACGAGCTTCTCGCGGCGGGTATCGGGCTCGGTGTCGGCCGCGGTGCCGATGGCCCGGGTGATCACGTTGGAGTATCCCCCGAGCGCGGCGTGGGCCACGGGGTCATCCCCCGCGAGCTCCTCGATGAGGGAGTGGTCGCGGGTCATGCGCTCAAGCTTCGGGCCTCGCAGGCGGTAACACCGCGAGTCGCCCACGTGCGCGATGCCGAGGTCGTCACGATCACGGATCACCGCCACCAGCGTCGAGCCCATGCCCTTGCGCTTGCGGTTGCGCGAGCCCTCTTCGATCACCCGGGCGTTCGCCATGCGGGCGGCCTCGGCGAGGACGGACAGACGATCGACGTCCTCGGGGTGCTTCTCGGTGTACTCGACCACGGTGGCGATCGCGAGGGCGCTCGCGACCTCGCCCGCCTGGTGCCCGCCCATGCCGTCGGCAACGATGTAGAGCCCGAGGGACTCTTCGACCGCGTACGAGTCCTCGTTGTGGTCCCGCTCCCGGCCTACATCTGACATTCCCGCGGCGACGAGCTTCATCCAGGTCCTCGAATCTTCACGGAGATGACCAGCGATCTGCGCGGTCGGCCCCTGCATGGCCGTGAACCGTACGAGGCATCGCCGCGCACGGTCAAGACAGCTTCGCGACCCTAGTGCGCCGGGTCGCAGGAAAGTTCCGGTGCGCGCCGCCGCCCGCCTACGCTCCCACCGTGTTCTTCGAGCGACGACAGGCGCCGCGGCTGCGGCTCTCCATCCCGGTGCTCCTCGACGGCCCGCACGGCCAACGGCGGTGCCTCGCGCGGGACCTCACCCCCGCCGGCGCCTTCGTGCAGACCGACGACCCCTACCTCGATGGGACGGTGCTCCGCGTGACCTTCTCCGACCCCGGAGGCGGCGCGCAGATGACCTGCCGGTGTGAGGTCCGTCGCACCCTCGCGCTGGGCGACGTGCGGGGCGTGGGTCTCACGTTTCGCGGCTTCGAGCTCGACGCCGACGACCTCGTCTCCGCGGCCCGTCGGGTCAGCGCGTAGGCGCCGCCCAGAGGCAGAGCGCGCCCTCGCGACGCAGCAACTGCCACCCGTTGAGCGAGCGCGACGATCGCCCCGCGCACCACGCGATGGCGTGGGTGGTCCCGCGGGCGCGCAGCGCGCGATGGGCCTCCGCGGGGGGGAGCAGACCCTCGTCGACGTCCAGCGCCTCGCGCAGCACCGCTGCGGGATAACAATCGTTGCGGGGGTCGAAGAACACCCCGGGGCCTCGCAGAAAGACCGCGTAGCCCGCGAAGGGGAGCGTCACGAAGACCCGCGCGTCCCGCGGCAGCGCGGCGTGAAGTCGGGAGAAGTCTCTCGGGTCGCGGGTGGGGTTCACCCAGCGCTCAACCGGGCGGGTGCGCGCGGTCACGGCCCAGAGGAGCAGCGCCGCCGCGGCGACCCCACCCAGCACCCCTCGGGCGCGGGGTGAAGGTCGCTCTTGCCCCGGCGCGAGCACGGGCGCGAGCAGCGGGAGTGAGAGCAGACCCGCGAGCTGGAGGTGGCGCTGATGCCGCAGGGCCATGGCGCAGAGCGCGAGCCCGAAGACCGCCCGGGGGCGCCAGCGCGCGTCGCGCAGCGCGCGGAGCCAGAGGGTGATCACGGCGGCGTAGCCCAGGAGCTCTGGGGGGGTGTACATGCGCAGCGGCGCGCGGTGCAGCGGCCACCACTCCACGATGCGCTGATGGACCACGGCCACGGCGTCGCCGTCGACCCCGCCGAGGTAGCGCGCGACGAGGTCGTGCATGCGCGGGCCGTAGGGGTTCGCGAGGGTCACGGCGGCGCACGCGGCGAGGAGCGCGAGGCGGTGGCGGTGCGGAGACTCCCAGGCGCCCGCGGCGAGGGTCACGAGGGCGAGGGGAAAGCTCCCGTGCGCGTTGGTCCAGAGGGCGGTGGCGAGGAGCGCGGCGAGGGCGTGACGGGGGCGCAGCGCGGGGGCGAAGGCCGCCCAGAGGACCACCATCGCGGGGGCGTACGCGAGGCCCAGGGGGCGAGCCGACTCGAAGCGTCCGCCGAAGAGCGCGAACATCGCCGCCACCGCGACGGACGCGGCGAGGGGGCGCGCGCCACGCCGGGCCACGCGCCACGCGAAGGCACCCACCGTGAGCGTCGCGGCGATGCGGAGCAGCGCGACGCCTGGGAGGCCGAAGGCGCGCACCAGGGACGCGCCCACCGCGCCGAGGAGCCATTCGTGCATCACCCACGGGTGCGTTGGAGCGGTGAACCCGTAGCGGTTCTCGTGGGGCGTGACGCCCTCTCGCAGGATGTCCTCACCCGCGCGCAGGAGCCACCAGAGGTCGGCGTCCCAGAGGGGCGCGACGGCGGCCTGGAGGGCGACGAGCCCGAGCGAGAGCGCGAGCACCGCGCGCGGCGTCTGGGGGTGTTCCAGGGCAGACGACAAGGCCAACGAGTCTCGCACGGTTGCGTGCGCGCGCGGGGCCGCGCAGTCTCCGGGGCTCCCTCGATGTCGCAACGCATGGTGCTGGCGCTGCTGCTGAACATGACGCTCTGCGCGGCGGCGCTGTGGAGCGTGGCGGCGGCGCTGTTCCCGCGGTGGTCCCGGGGGCGGAGGGCGCGCCTCGCGCTGCGGGCGGCGGTGCCGCTCACCGTGCTGTGCGCGGGCCTGCTGGAGCTCGCCGCGCGGCGGTGGGCGCCGCTCGGGGGAGGGCTCTGGCGGGTGCTCCTCGGGGTCGAGCGCGCGTCGCTGGTGGGCGCGCTCTTCGCGGGGATCTGCCTCGCCGCCACGCGCGCGCTCACCTGGCTGCTGCCCCCGAAGGTCACCGTCCCGCCCGCCGTGGCGCCTGAGCTCTCGCGCCGCGAGCTGATCTCTCGCGGGGGCGCGCTGGGCGCGGCGGGCGTCGCGACGGCAGGGGCGCTGTGGGGGGGGCTGCGGCACCGCCACGACATCGCCGTGACCGAGCTCGAGGTCTTCGTCGACGGCCTGCCCCCGCACCTCGAGGGCCTCACGCTGGTGCAGCTCACCGACCTGCACATCGGGATCTTCACAGGGCGCGCGGAGCTCCTGCGGCTGGTGGAGCTCACCCGACGTCTCGACGCCGACCACGTGGTGATCACGGGCGACATCGTCGACTACTCGCCCGCCCACATCCCCGAGGGCATGGCCCTGCTCTCGCGGGTGCGGGCGCGCCACGGGACCTACGCCGTGCTCGGCAACCACGACCACTACGCCGGTCCGCGCCGGGTCTACGACGGCCTGCGGCGCGCGGGGATCACCCCCCTCGTAAACGGGGCGGTGCGCCTCACCGGCGGCGCGCGCGAGGGCATCGTGCTCGCCGGGGTCGACGACGTGATGGCTCCGCGGCTCGGCACCGGACGCGGCCCCGACCTGGAGCTCGCCCTGCGCGGTCAGCCCGACGACGAGCCCCTGGTGCTGCTCGCGCACAACCCGATCTGCTTCGACATCCCCATGCGTCGGCGCCCGGCGCTGCAGCTCTCGGGGCACACGCACGGCGGACAGATCAACCCCGGCGGCGCCATGCGGGGGCTGCTGCGCTACGTCGCCGGTCGCTACACCCGCGAGGGCGGCGGGGAGATGTACGTCTCTCGCGGCATCGGCGTGACCGGGCCGCCCGTGCGCTTCGCCGCGTCGCCGGAGGTCGTGCGGGTGACCCTGTCAGCGCGCCGACGCTCGTCGGTGGGGTGAGGGAGAACTGGTCGCGCGCGGCCGAAAGTCGGTTGAAGCGCGCGACGGCGTTGATGTTATCGTCGCGGCGGCCGTTGAGACGGAGGCGGCGCTCACGGCCGACTCGAGGTGACTGGTGACCACGAAGCAGAAGGCAGCGGACCCCTATCTCGGGCGGGTCGTCGCGGGACGATACAGACTTGAAGCGCGCCTCGGCGAGGGGGGCATGGGGGTGGTGTACCGCGCGCGCCACGTGCTCATCGACCGCGTGGTGGCGCTCAAGCTCATTCGCCCCGACCTGCGGGGGGAGACGCACCTGCGGGCGTGGATGCTCCGCGAGGCCCGCGCGGCGAACCGCGTGGACCACGCGCACATCATCGACATCCACGACATCGGCGAGACCGAGGAGGGTGAGCTCTACCTGGTGATGGAGTACCTCGTGGGCACGCCGCTCTCGGGGGAGATCGCGAAGGGGCCCTTCGCCCTCGCGCGCTCCATCGACGTGCTCGAGCAGATGGCCGCGGCGCTCGGTCGCGCGCACGACCTCGGGGTGGTGCACCGGGACCTCAAGAGCGACAACATCCTCCTCACGAACCGCGGGGGCCGTAAGGACTTCGTGAAGATCCTCGACTTCGGCCTCGCGCACCTCGCGCGAGACCCGCGCCTCGCGCCCAAGGGCGCGGTGTTCGGCACGCCGGAGTACATGTCCCCCGAGCAGGCGCGCGGTGAAGAGGCCACGCCGCAGAGCGATCTCTATTCGCTCGGAGTGCTGCTCTACGAGATGTCCACGGGGCAGCTCCCGTTCCGCTCGCACGACCGCGATCAGCTCCTGGAGATGCAGCGCACGGGCTCGCCGACGAACCCGCGGGTGCTGCGCCCCGACCTCCACCCCGAGGCCGAGAAGATCATCCTGAAGCTCCTGCAGAAGACCGTGGAGCGGCGCTACAAAGACGCCCACCACCTCTCCGAGGACCTCAAGGCCCTGCAGCGCACGCTCCCCTCGGCCCCGTGGGAGACGATGCAGAACCCCGAGTCGCAGGGCTCCCCTGCGGCGCCTCCGCCCCCGCCCGCGCCCTCGGCGGGTGTGGCCGAGTGGGCCACGCGCTCGGCGCACTTCGGCCGCATGGTCTCGCGGGCCTACCCCGCGGGCGACGCGCCGGCGGAGATCAACACCGCGCTCGAGGAGGCGTGGCGTCTCGCGAACCGCGCCGCGCGTCTGGAGGGCGAGGTGGCCTCGCACATGCGCAAGCTCGAGGCGCTCGAGCGCCGCGGTCGCGCGCTGCGCGCGGAGATCGGTCGTAAGGTCGAGGAGCTCGCGCAGGAGGAGTCGCGGGTGCTCCGCGAGGCCGCGGCGGAGAACGACGTGGTGAACCAGATCCGCGAGCGGCTGTCGGGCGCGGAGCGCAACGTGGCGCAGGCCCGCGCGCAGGCGGACCAGGCCGAGCGCCAGGGCCTCCCCGTGGCGACGCTGCGCGCGGTCTTCGAGCGTTCGGGGCAGATGCTGGCCTTCGTCGACGCGAAGCGCGAGGTGCTCGCCGAGCACGAGCTGCGCGCGGCGAAGAAAGACTCCCAGGCTCGGGACCTTCGACGACAGATCGAGGACCTTCGCGCCCAGCTCGCGCGCTACGCCGAGGCCATGGAAGAGGAGCTCACGCAGGGCCGCGAGCGCGTCGCCGCGCGCACCCGCGAGGGGATCCAGTACGAGCGCAGCTTCTCCGAGGCGTCGGAGACCCTGCTGCGCCACCTCCGCGGTCGGCCCGAGTGCCGCGACCTCGTCGAGGAGCTCTCTCGCAACGACAAGCCCGCCACGGCGTAGCGCCGTTGACTCTCCGCTTTCGCGCGTGTTACCCGCGGGCTCACTGTGGCTGAACGCCGCGCGAGTGCACGTCGGGGGGGAGACAAGCGGGAGCGGATCCTCCGCGGCGCGGTGAAGGTCTTCGCGAAGAAGGGCTTCTACGCGTCGCGGGTGGCCGAGATCGCCCGCGCCGCGGGCGTCGCCGACGGCACGATCTACCTCTATTTCAAGAACAAAGACGACGTGCTCACGTCGCTCTTTGAAGACCGCATCGCGCGCCTGCTCACGCTCCTGCGCGAGGAGGTCGAGCGCACCGCCGGGGCGCAGCAGCGCGTGCGGCGCATCGTGGAGTTTCAGCTCGGGCTGCTCGAGGGCGAGCGCGACCTCGCCGAGGTGATCACCGTGAACCTCCGGCAGAGCACCCGGCTCTTGAAGCAGTACGCCACGAAGCGCTTTCTCGAGTACCTCGACCTCATGGCGCACGTGGTGGCCGAGGGGCAGCGCGCGGGGGAGATCCGCGACGACGTCTCTCCGCGCATCATGGCGCGCGCGATCTTCGGGGCCATGGACGGCATCGCGATGACCTGGGCCCTGGGCAGCGCTGAGGCGGGCGGGCTCAAGCGCGCGGCGTCGCAGCTCGCCGACGTGTTGATCTCGGGCCTCGCGCCGCCGCCCTCCGTCCCCCCCGCTGCGTAGATCGGCCTGGCTGGCGCGAGTCTTGTAGGGCTTTCCCGCGAACCCAACGGGAGAGGTCAGCCATGCGAGCATCGTGGGTCGCGCTGTGCGCGGCCGTGGTGGTGGCGCGCGCGTCGGCGCACGGGCAGGAGGTCGGCGAGTCTCAGGCGCCGCGAGGACGGGTGCTGCGGGTCGACCAGGACCTGCTCGTCACCGACCTCGTGGGCGAGGGACTCGCTGCGGGGCAGCGCGTTCGGCTGCTCCGCCCGCTGGAGGTGCGGCACCCGCTGACGGGGGCCGTGCTGCGCGACCGCTATGTGTTGGGCGAGGTCACCCTGCACAGCGCGGGCGAGCGACTCTCGGTCGCGCGGGTCTCGCAGCCTCTGTTGCGACCGCCGCGCACGGGGGATGAGGTCGAGCCCTTGGACGGGCTCCCGCGACCGCCACCCCGGCCAACGGTTGCGCCGCGTCCGGCGTCTGCGCAAGCCACCGAGACGGCGCCCCGCACGGCCCCGACGCGCCCGTCCACGCTGCCCCTGCTGCCGACGCCGCCCCCGGGCGAAGACCCGCCACGCACCGTGGCGCCTGCGCCGCCGCCCCGCCCCGACCCCGACGACGAAGCGGTCCTCGCCACCTGGCGCGGGACCCTGGGGGTGCCTCCCGAGGCCCGCGTCGCGCGGTGGGCGCAGTTCCTCGCGCAGCATCCGCGCACGCGCCACGACGCCGCGGTGCGCGGGGCCATCGCGCAGCTCCAGGCCGACCTCACGGCGAGCGCGCCGCCGCCGCCGCCGGAGGCGCCGCGCGAGGACGAGGTCGGTCGAACCGTGGGCATCCCCGACCTCACGCTCGGCGACCCCGCGCGCTTCGCGATGCAGGTGACCCATCCCGCGGTGCGCGCGCGCGGCACGCTCTACGTGCGTCGGCCGGGGGCGGAGGCGTACGAGTCCGTTCCCCTTGTGGCGCAGGGGGATCGCTTCGTCGTGGGCGAGGTCCCGAGCCGCTACGTCGCGCTGGAGGGCTTCGAGTATTTCGTGGGCCTGCAGGGTGACGGCGGGCTCGAGGTGACGGTGATGGGCGCGTCGCGCACACCGCGGCGGGTGTCGGTGACGCGTCGCGACGACGACCTGCCCGCGCGCGGTGACCGCACGCGCATCGACCTTCGGGGCGAGTACGCCGACGTGGGCTCGCGCACGGTGAACGCCCCCGCGGGCCCGCGCTTTCGCGCGCAGCGCTTCTACCTCGTGGAGGGGGACTTCTTTCAGCGCCTGGAGGTGTCGTTCCTCTACGGCTACCGCGTGGGCTTCGGGGTGTACGAGGGCGAGGGGGTGTCGCTCGCCAGCGTCGACACCGACGTCGCCTCGGCGCGGTCGACGGTGATCTACGGCTACCACGAGCTCGAGTTCGAGATCGTGCGCGCCTTGCACGTGATGGTGCGCGGCGCGCTCGGCGTGCACGGCGAGGGGATCGTCGGCGGCGCGCAGCTCCGCCTGCGCATCGGCGAGGAGCGTCGGACCAACCTCGTGCTCGGCGGCGACCTCTTCAACCAGATCGGGCAGCGCGCGTTCTTCGCGCTGAACGTCAACGCGCACCCGCGCGTGCCGCTGCTGGCGCAGGCGGAGGTGTTCAACCAGTCGTTCTCGGGGGGCGATCCCATGTTCCGCTTCATCGCGCAGGTGGGCGTGCGCGCGACCTCGTGGCTCACGATCGCCGCGCGGGGCTCCTACCAGCTCCGCAACATTCAGAACGGCGGCTTCGGCGGCGGCCTCTCCACCACCTTTCACTGGTGATCCGATGCGACGAACCACAGCCCTCGCCCTGGCCCTCTGCCTCACTCCCGCCGCGGTGTTCGCGCAGCCCGCGCGACCCTCGGTGGAGCACACCCCGGTGGCCTCGGCCGCGGCCGACGAGCCCATTCTCGTGAACCTCCAGGTGCGACGGCTGGAGGGCGTCGCCCGCGTCGAGACGCGTTGGCGCGCAAGCGCTTCGGCGCCGTGGCAGTCCGTCGTGGCCGAGCGCGTCGATGACGGCTGGCGCTGCGTGATCCCCGCGCAGCCCGCGACGGTGCGTGCGGTGCAGTACCACCTCGTGCTCGTCGAGAACGGCGGCGCGTCGCGGGCGGTGTTCGGCGATGAAACCACGCCGCACACCGTGGTGGTGCACCCCTCGGAGTCGGCGCGCGACGAGCTCTGGGACCTCACCAACGCCCGCGGGCGCCGCGTGGAGTTCTCGGGCGGCGGCGAGTACACCGACTTCGGCAGCGCGCCCAACCCCAACGGCGCCCGCTGCGGCCGGGCCGCGGGCGAGGTCTGCGTGGACCGCTTCTTCACCGCGTGGGGGATGGTGCGCTACCGCTTTCACCGCGTGGTGCGCGCGGTGGCCGTGCGGGTGCAGCGGCTGGAGGGGCAGAGCACCCGCGACGGCGCGACCCGCGACGTGGGGCTCGTCGCGGCCGACGCCGAGGTGGAGTTTCGCCTCGCGCGCCCGGTGTCGCTCACGCTGCGCGGGACGCTGGGCGCCAACGAGATCAGCGTGCAGGGCGGCGGCGGTCTGCAGGTCGACATCGGCGTGGGCTCGCCCACCGTGCTCAGCCTCGCGCTCAGCGGGATCACCAGCTACGGGCTGATGACCGCGGCCTGGCTGCGCTTCGAGACCGTGCGCGACACCCCCATGGGCGCGGGCGTGGAGGTCACCAACCAACCGTCGGGCGGCGGCGCGTGGGGCGTGCGGTTGCTGTTGGAGGTGGGCCGACACTTCGGTCGACACGTCACGGTGACCCTGCGCGGAGGCTACGGCGCGCGGCAGGAGAGCGCCGCGGGGTTCTCCCTGGGCGGCGCGGCGACGCTGGCGTTCTGACAGGGAGGGCGCCGCGGGTCACCCGCTCGTGACGGGCGGTCACCCGCTCGTGACGGGCGGTCACCCGCTCGTGACGGGCGGTCACCCGCTCGTGACGGGCGGTCACCCTTTGGGGGCCACGCGGGGCCGGGTGCTGCGGAGCCCAAGGCCGCGCAGGAGGGCGGGAGAGACGCCCCAGGTGAGCTGGGAGGTGCCAGCGGCGCGGGCGGTGGCGGCGTCGTCCCAGAGGTCACGCATGGCGTAGAGCGTGCGGCCCTCGAGGGTGTTCACTCGAGGCGAGTCCTGCCGCGCTCCGAGTGGGGTCTCTGCACCGCGGGCCTGCGCCCGTTCGTCGAGGAGCGACGCCGCCTCGCGCAGCGCGGTGGTCTGCGACGCGTCGACGCCGAAGGCCGCGAGCACGGCGAGGTCTTCGTCGCCGGTCCAGGTCTCCAGGAGCTGCACCAATGCGTCGATCTTCGCCCGCAGGGGATCACCGACCCCCTCGGCCGCGCGCACCGCGGCGACCTTCGCGCGCCAGGTCGAACGTGTACCCCCCGCGCGAAGGTCGCCGC
>JBILLI010000088.1:0-16086 GCA_044376155.1 Polyangiales bacterium | reverse complement strand
AGGGCCGGGTCGCGCTCGCCGTTGAGCTCGTCGAGCACGGTCACCCGCGACGCGCCCACGCGGGCCACGGCCTCGGCGTGCACGAGAAAGACGTCCCCCGCGAGGAGCACCCGCGGAGACACCCGCGCGGGGTCGAGCGCGTCGAGCACCGCGGCGTGGTTGCTGAAGTCCGCGCGGCCCGTGGAGACGAAGGCGATGCGGTGCGGGGCGCTCATGCGAGGTCATCCTCGGCGAGGGGGGCGAAGGCGTCGAGGGGCGTTCGCAGCGCGCGCCCGCGCACGCCCAGGAAGTGCGACGCGGGGAGCCCGTGCTCCGCGCGCAGGGCCACGAGGTCGTCGGGGGTGAGCACGTGCCCCGCGGGTCGTGCCTCGCGCAGGTGCAGGCGCTTGCGCACGACCGCGCGGGTGCCGTCTTCGCACGCCCGCGGGCGCTTCACGCCGTCTCCGAGCGCGCGCTCGGCGTCGCGCAGCAGGCGAACCTGCCGGGCGAACTCGCGCGGGTCGAGACTGGCCGCGTGGTCGGGGCCGTGGCGGGACGTGTCGAGGGTGATGTGCTTCTCCCAGAGCGAGAGCCCGAGGCCCACGGCGGCGAGCATGGCCTCGGGGCCGACGCTGTGGTCCGAGAGGCCCACGGGCACGCCGAAGGCCTCGCGCAGGGTGCGAATGGCGCGCACGTTCATGTCCTCGATGCGGGCGGGGTAGTCGCTCACGGCGTGAAAGAGCGCCACCGGGGGCGCGCCGTGGTCGGCGATGACATCGAGCGCGGCGGTGACCTCGCGGAGGTCGGCCATGCCCGTCGAGACCAGCATGGGCATGCCCATGGCGGCGACGGTGGTGAGCAGCAGGTGGTTGTCGAGGTCGCCGCTGCCGATCTTCATCGCGGGCACGCCGAGGGCGGCGAGGAAGCGCGCGCTGTCGGGCTCGTCGGGGGTCGAGAGAAAGAGCAGCCCCCGCGCGGTGGCGTGCTCGCGCAGGGCGTGGTGCGCTTCGTAGGGGAGCTCCAGGGCGCGGAGCATCGCGTGCTGGTCGTCTGCCCCGACGTTGGCGCGCTGATAGTCCGCGGTGCGCATCCCGGGTCGCACGACGAGGTCGGTGCGCCAGGTCTGGAACTTCACCGCGTCGGCCCCGGCGTCGGCCGCGGCGTCGACGAGGGCGTGGGCGGCGTCGAGGTCTCCGTCGTGATTCACCCCGGCCTCGGCGATGATCAGGCAGGGGTGGTCGTCGCCGAGGGTCTTCGGCCCGACCTGCACGGTGGTGTGTCGGCGGGCGACGAGGGCCTCGGCCACGTCGAGGTCGGTGGCCTCGTCGATGTCGACGGCGAAGCGGCGGTCCATCTCCACCGCGCGGGTGCGACCGGGGACGACGAAGCCCTCACCCTCACGCAGCGCGCGGGCCGAGGCGACGTAGACCGCGCCCGAGATGCGCACCGACGGATCGTGGAGCTGCCGCTGATGCCCCACGGGCGCGTCGGACCACGGTCGCAGCACGTCGTTCGCCGCGAGGGCGAAGGTCCACGCGGGGGGGTGGTCTGACGCGGCGACGGAGACCACCGGGCCGCCGTCTCCCGCAGAGAACGCGCGGACGACGTCGGCGACGTGGTCCGCCGGGGTGAGCGGCGACGTCGCCTGCAGCAGCACCACCGGGCGACCGTCGCGCACCTGCAGCGCGTCGAGGCAGTGCCGCACCACGTCGAGGGTGCGCGCGCCGTCGGTGGCGAGCTCGGCGGGGCGCAGGTAGGGCACCTCGGCGCCGTAGCGCAGGGCCTCGCGGGCGAGCTCGGGGTCGTCGGTGTCGACCACCACGCGCCCCGCGCCGCCGAGGAGCTGCCGCGCCCGCAGCGCGCGGTGCACCGCCCGGCCGAGCAGCGAGGTGCCTGCCACCGTGCGGAGGTTCTTGCGCGGCACGGACTTCGACCCGCCGCGCACCGGAATGAGGAACAGGGGCTCTGCCGCGGTCATCACCCGCCCGAACGGCCACGCCTGTCCGGGCTTGAGGGCACCTCACCGTCGCGCCGCGCCTCGATGTCGCACAGGCCCTTGCGGGAGAGCCACATCGGGAGGGTTGAGGGGCTCACACCGTGACGCGGCGGTGCCAGGTAATCCACTCCACGGCGAGGATCCCGAGGGCGCCCGCGAGGAGGTAGATCCACAGCTCGCGCCGCACCCCCGCGCGACCGGGCGTCGGGGCCGTGAGCCGCGCGCCGCCGAGGGTGAGGGTGGCGTTGTGTCCGCAGCGCGACTCGGTGGGCTCGAAGAGGTTGGCCGCGATGAGGGTGTGGGCGTCGCCGGCGTGCACCCGGTGGAGCCCGGCCTCGGTGCCAAAGAACACCGCGCGGCCCTCGTGCACCGGCACGTTCACCCGCCGCCCCGACGGCGTCTCCACGGTGGCGCGCTCCACCCCCGCGGGCACCGGCACGCGCCACGCCGTGCCCGTGCGAAACGACGAGAGGTACGCGGGGTCTTCGCCCGCGAACCAGTCGATGCTGTTGAGCAGGATCACCGGCCACGAGATCAGCAGCGGCACGTCGCTCTCGCGCGGGTCGAAGGTGAACAGCACGAAGCGCTGCCCGCCGCGCTCGCCCGAGATCAACAGCGGGCCCACCGCGGAGCGGCCGAGCACGGTGTCGGACGCCTCCGGGCGGTAGCGCACGAGTCGCCCCACGTGGGCCTCTTCGAGGTCGCTGGTGAAGCGCATGACGGGGTGCCGACGGTTGATCTCGTCGAACGCGATGGCGCTCCCCGGCGGCGCCATCGAGAAGCCCTCGTCGTGGGCGAGGGGCGCGTCGGGGCCCTGCGGGCGCAGCCAGATCCCGTGCGTGCCCGGGGGGAGCGCGAGGCTCACTCCATCGAGCACGGCGACATCGAAGCGCTCCGCGCGCAGCCGCGCCGGGGCCGCCTCGGGGGAGCACTCGGTGACGTCGAGGTACTCGTCGAGGAGCAGGGCCGCCTCGAGGTAGCGGTTGCCGCGCGACACCGAGAGCACCCGCGCGCGTCGGCGCGGCGGCAGCGTGGCCCACGCGTGGTCGTCGGCGGGCAGGTCGTCGCGCGCGCCGTCGGCGAGGCGCACGCGGGCCTCAAGCGAGCCGTTGGCGCCGCTGAGGTCGGGCAGCACCCGCTGCGCGCTGGCGCCGGGCGCGAGAGAGAGCGTGGTGACCTCCACGGGCGCGCCGTCGGCGAGCAGGGTGAGCTCCACGCGCTCGGGCTGCGCCGACCAGCTCCGCACCTCGGCGAGCACCTCGTAGCGCGACTTGTCGAGGGGGTACCGCCGCACCGAGAAGGCCGCGATCCCCACGTTGCGGCTGCGTCGGCCGACGCCCACGAAGCGCACGGGAACACCCCCAAGCGCGTCGGGCGGGAGCTCGTAGTCGCCGTCGCCGATGATCACCACCTCGGGGTTCTCCGCGCCGCGCAGGGCGTCGCCCGCGAAGCGCAGGGCGCGCGGCAGGTCGAGGCCCGTGTCGCGCGGGGCGTATCCGCGCAGGGCGGACTCGAGCGTGGTGGGGTCGTCGGACATGGGCGCGAGCGCGGTGACCTCGGCGTCCATGCTGGCGAGCAGCGCGCGGTCGGCGGCGCCCAGGGCGCGCACGAGGTCGAGCGCGGCGCGGCGCGCGGCCTCGGCGCGGGAGCCCGCCACGTCCGTGGCCTTCATCGAGGCGCTGGCGTCGATCAGCACCACGCGGGTGCGGCCCTGTCCCGTCGCGCCCACGCGCCGTGGGTCGGAGAGGGCGAAGACCAGCAGCGCGAGGAGCAGGAGCTGCAGCAGGAGCGAGAGCACCCGGCGCAGGTGCTGGAACAGCGCGCTCGAAGGTCGCTCGTCGAGCACGCGGTCCCAGAGCTTCGCGAAGGGCACCACGAGGCGGCGCCGTCGGAGCTTGAGGATGTACAGCGCCACCACCGCCGCCGCGGCGACGCCGAACAGCGGGAGCAGCCGGTCGGGCGAGACCCCGAGGAACTCCATCAGCGCCGCCCCCCCATGCGCCGAAAGAGGTCGAGCACCTGATCCTCGAACGCGCCCGTGATGTCGGCGACGGCGTAGGGCACCTGTCGCGCGGCGCAGAACGCTTCGATCTCCTTGCGCCACAAGGCGTGCTGCGCGTGGTAGCGCGCCACCAGCGCGGGGGTGAGGGTGACCTCGCGCTCGGCGCCGGTCTCGACGTCTTCGAGCACGAGGTCGCCCTGCGCGGCGTTGTCGACCTCGGCGGGATCGACCACGTGGACCACCATGGGCTCGAACTTCTGGTAGCGAATGGCGTTGAGCCCGCGCTCGAAGCCCGCGGGGTCGTAGAGGTCCGAGACGAGGATGGCTACGCCGCGGCGCTTGTTCTCCGCGGCGAAGGTGCGGGCGGCGGCGGCGAGGTCGGTCTCTCCGTCGGCGCGCAGCGCGCGCAGGAACTCGAAGACCTTGAAGATCCGACCCTTGCCGCGGGCCGGGGGCATGCGCTTCGCGGCGCCGCCGCTCCACCCGAGGAGGGCCACGCGGTCGAGGTTCGCGAGGCCCACGTAGGCGAGGGCCGCGGCGAGGCGTCGGGCGTGCACGAACTTGCGCCCGTCGCCGAAGGCCATGGACGCGGAGCTGTCGACGATCACGTAGATCGCGAGGTCTTCTTCTTCTTCGAAGAGCTTTACGAGCAGGCGGTCGGTGCGGGCGTAGACGTGCCAGTCGAGGTTGCGCAGGTCGTCGCCCGCGGCGTAGTCGCGGTGGTCGGCGAACTCGATGCCCGTGCCCGACTTCTTCGTGCGTCGCTCGGCGCGCAGGCGCCCGGCGAAGAGCCGCCGGGAGACCACCGCGAGGTACTCCAGACGTCGCTGGGTGTCGTCGTCGAAGAGGTCCTCGTCGCCGGGCGCGGCGGGGCCCGGCTCGCGCCCGAGCAGACGTTGCAGCCATGTGCGCGGGGCCGACACCGTCTCTCAGCCCGCGGGCTTCAGCGACGCGAGCACCTCGGCGAGCACGTCGTCGGCGCGCACCCCCTCGGCCTCGCCCTCGAAGTTCAAGATCACCCGGTGCCGCAGCGCGGGGAGGGCACACGCGCGCACGTCGTCGGCGCTGGCGGCGAAGCGACCCTGCATCACCGCGCGGATCTTCGCCCCGAGCAGCACGGCCTGCGCGCCGCGGGGAGACGCGCCGAAGCGCACGAAGCGCTTCACCTTCGGGGTGGCCTCGGCGCGGTCGGGGTGGGTGGCCATCACCGCGCGCACCGCGAGGTCCTGCACGGTGCGGGCGACGGGCACGCGGCGCACGAGCTCACGCAGCGCGAGGATGCGCTCGCGCGGCAACACGGTCTTCACCTCGGCGACGGCGTTGCCCGTGGTGCGGTCGAGGATCGCGTGCATCGCGTCGAGGTCGGGGAAGGCGACCTGGAGCTTGAAGAAGAAGCGATCGAGCTGGGCCTCGGGGAGGGGATAGGTGCCCTCCATCTCCAAGGGGTTCTGCGTGGCGAGCACGAAGAAGGGCGGGGCGATGGCGTGGGTCGTGCGGGCGACCGTGACCGACTGCTCCTGCATGGCTTCGAGCAGGGCGCTCTGGGTCTTCGGCGTCGCGCGGTTGATCTCGTCGGCGAGGACGATGTTCGCGAAGATGGGCCCGCGCTGAAACTCGATGGCCTTCGACCCGCGCCCGTCTTCGACGAGCATCTGCGCGCCGAGGATGTCGACGGGGATGAGGTCGGGGGTGAACTGGATGCGCGAGAAGCTGAGGTCGAGCACGCGCCCGAGGGTGCGCACGAGGAGGGTCTTGCCGAGGCCGGGCACGCCTTCGAGCAGGCAGTGGCCGCCCGCGAGGAGGCAGGTGAGCACGCCGTCGACGGTGTCTCCCTGTCCCACCACCACCCGCGCGAGCTCTGCGCGCACCGCGGCGAGGTCCTTCTGGAACTGGGCGATGGCGTCACGGGGAACGTCTTCAGACATCAGGGCGAACCCTCCTCACGCGGACGAATGAGCTGAAAGTATCGGCGCACATACGAGCGGTAGCCCGGCGGCACCTCGCCCTGATGGAGCACCTCGCGGGCGCGATCCCAGTAGGGCGAATAGACCTGTCGGTAGGGACGGTTCGCGAAGCCATCGGCCGCGGCCGTGCGGATCACCTGCGAGCGCGAGGGGCCGTTGCCTGTCTGCTGCCCCGAGACGGCCACCGTGCGGGTGCGACCCGAGAGGTCCGCCGCGCTGCCCCGGAGGTTCTCGTCGTGCTGCGCCCCCGCGCCGTTGCCACCCGGATCATTGCCGCCGGGACCCTGCCCGTTGCTCCCCGGGGACGGTCCCGCGCCGACGGGGATCGGGACCCCCGCGCCGCCCGGAACGAGTGCGAGCCCTTGTCCCGCAGAGGGTTGTGAACCACCCTGCTGTCCCTGTCCCTGTCCCTGTCCCTGTCCCTGTCCCTGTCCCTGTCCCTGTCCCTGCTGTCCCTGTCCCTGCTGTCCCTGTCCCTGCTGTCCCTGTCCCTGCTGTCCCTGTCCCTGCTGTCCCTGTCCCTGCTGTCCCTGCCCCTGCCCGCTCGCGCTGCGCGAGAAGCGCGCGAGGCGCAGGCGCTGCTGCTGGCCGTTCTGACCGTTCTGCTGGCGCATCTGCTCGCGCAGCTCTTCGAGGCGCTGGCGAAGCTCCTGCATCGACATCTGCCCCTGCTGCTCGTCGCGCATGCGGGAGAGGTCCTCGGCGGCGCGGTCGAGGCCCTGCGCGGCCTGTTGCAGGTCTCGCATCATGTCTCGCGCGGCCTGCGAGAGCTCGCGCTGCAGGTGCTCCGCGCGCCGACGAGACTCCTCGCGACGTTGCAGGTCCTGCTCGCGCTGCGCCTGCTGCTGCTGCCGACGACGGAGCAGCTCCTGCTCGTTGCGCGACGGCTCGCGCTCGCGCTGCCGACGGATCATCTCCTCGATCTCGCGCCGGGCCTGCTCCACCTCACGCCGCAGCGCGGCGGTGTCGGGCGGGGTCTCGCGGGGCTGCAGCGCGCGGGCAAGCTGCTCGCGTCGGGCCTGCTCCATCTGCTGTTGCTGCCGGAGCTCTTGGGCGAGGCTGCGCAGCTCCTGGGCGGCCCGCGCGGGATCGGCCTGTCGCATGGCGTCGCTCAGGGCGCGGGTGCGATCGTCGCGGGCCATGGCGTCGGCGGTGGCGCGCAGCGCGCGGTCGTTGATGTCGCGCTCGTCGCGCGCGTCGGCGTCGAGTCGTTGCTGGAGGGCGGCGAGGCGGCGGAACGCGTCCTCGCGGTCGAGGCGCTGCGCGGCGACGTCGTCGAGGAAGCGGTTGAACGCTCCCACCGCGCGGCGGGCCTCGGGGGAGCGCGCGTCGCGCTCGACGTTGCGGGCCATCTCGCGAAACGCGCGCAGGTCGTCGTCGACCAGCACCAGCGGGTCGCGCGGCGTCGCCGCGGCCGTCACCAGCGCCGGCAGCGTGCGCGCCACCGGGAACTCCACCGCCGCGATCACCGCGAAGAGCGCGGTCATCGCGAGGGCCCCGCGGGTCTCCCAGGGCCAGCGCCAGGGCAGCGCCGCGGCCGGGTCGAGGCCCCGCGCCGCGTGTTCGAGGGCGTCGTCGATGGCGGCCTCGGTCCAGGGCGTGCGCGCGTCGTCGGGGAGCTCGCGGAACTGCATCGCGGTGGCGAGGCGGTCGTGCAACCCGTGGTGCGCGTCGAGGCGGGCCGCGGCGTCGAGGGGATCGACCCGCCGCAGCGCGAAGGCACCCCCCACGAGGATCGGGAGCGCGGCGAACAGACCCAGGGTCACCCGGGCGGCGCCGTCGGGCATCGCGCCGAGCTTCGCGAGCAGCATCGCGGCCGACAGCCCGGCGGACGCATAGAGCGCCGCCACCACCGCCGCCGAGAGGCCCCGGTGCGCGCGGAGCCGACGCGCCATCGCGCGAGTCGCGTGGAGCAGCGGGGCTTCGTTGCGCAGAGGGGACTTCACGGGTGGATCAGGGGGCACGCGGAGCTACCGACGGCCCACGCCGCCGATCGGTCCATGACGCACGTCAAGGTACATCGCCGGGCGAGGGGGCGCACGAACGACCCTCTCTCTGAAGGCTCAGCGCGAGGTGAGCGCGAGGTACATCGCCGCGCCGACGCCGACGATGGCCGCGAAGAGCACCGCCCACTGCCACGCGGGCACCTTCGGCTGGGACGGCGGCGCGGTGGGTCGCGCGATGGGGGCGGGCGCGGCGCCCCAGAGCTTCTCGGGGGTCGGCGCAGGAGCCGGCGCCGGCGCGGGTTGTGCGCGCACGGGCGAGGGCATCGACTCGCGGGGCACGGATTTCAACGTGGCCGAGAAGGGGGACCCCGACGTGGGGAGCGTCGCCGCGCCGCCCCAGGCCTGGGGTGCGGGCGCGTAGGCCGGGATCGACGGACGGTCTCCTGGCACGGCGAAGGGGTCGTCGACGCCGAAGCTCGCGCCCCCGCCGGCGCGTCCGTAGGGATCCGGGGCGGTGCCAGGACCCGCGGTCCACGGAGAGAACCCGCCGGCACCCGCGTCGGGGACGTCGAGCATGCGGGTGGACTCATCCCGGGGACCCGCCGCCGCGGCCACCGCCGCCGCGACGCCACCCTGCTGCGAGAGCACGGCGGTCCCGCCGACGTCGTCGAGCGAGTCGACCTGCGAGAGGGAGCCCTCGAAGAACGCCGCGGCGTCGAGGGCCTGGGTGTGCTCGCTCACCTCCAACGCCGCGGGGTGCGGCGCGGCCTGCACGTCAGGGCGCGAGGCGCGGTGCAGGCTCTGGAGGTACATCTCCGCGGCGGCGAGGTCGATGGCCTCGGTGGCCTCGCTGGGCTCGCCGGGGTCGAACATCGGGCTCTCCACGGTGCGCGCCGGTGCGGAGATCGCCGCGGGCCGGTGCTGCAACACGGGCGCGGCGGCCACGACGGGCGTGCCCGCGAGGGCCGTGCGGCTGCGCGGAGGCTCGGCGACGGGCTCGGGTCGGGGAGGATCCACCCGCTGCGGCGCGGGCGTCGGCATGACCGTCGCGGCGCGTTCGGCGCGTTGCCACCCCTCGATGACCTCACCGCTGCGGGCGCGCGGCGCGGCCGTGGGGAGCGATGTGCGGGCGCGCAGGCGGGAGGGGTCGGGCGCGGGGGGATCGGGCTCCGCGAGGGCCGAGCGGTCCCACTCGCCCACGGCGGTCCAGGTCTCGCGGAGGGCGCGCTGAAAGCGCTGCAGGGTGCCGCGCTCGCGGGGGTTCAGCGCGAGCCCGGTGGCGACCACGTCCCACACCGGCCGCGGCACGTCCTTGCGCAGCGTCGCGAGGCGCTCGGCCACGGCTGTGCCCTTCGCCTCACGCACGAACTGCCCCCAGGTCTCGCGGGCGTCGGCCCTCGGGCCCGGCGAGAGCGTGAGCATCTCGACCAGCATCGCCGCGCTCGCGAAGACGTCAACGGCCGCGGAGTCTTCGGCCCGTGGCGCGCGCTGCTCGGGGGCGAGGTAGTCAAACCAGCTCGGCGTGCTCGCCGTGCTCGCCGTAAAGGGACCCAGCGCAAGGTCACACACCCGCAGGTGGTGCTGCCCCTGACCGACGCGCTTCAGCAGCACGCAGCGAGGCGACAGCGCGCCGTGCACCACCCCCGCGCTGTGCGCTGAGACCAGCGCCGACGCGAGGCGATCGAAGAGCCGCTGGACCACCCCGAAGCCCGGGCGCGTGTCGGCCTGTCGATGACCCTCCAGCCAGTTCGCCAGCGCGCGGCCGTCGAAGGGCTCGCTCACCGTGAAGCACACGCCGTCGGCCCCGCCCAGCTCTGCCGGCGCGAGGATGCCCGGGTTGCTCAACACCCGCAGGCGCTCCCACGTCGGCGCGAGGAGCGCCTGCGCCGCGGGGGTCGCAGGACCCAGCACTGACAGCCGCACTTCGGTCCCCTGCGCCGTGCGCGCGGACCATGCCTCGGTGATGCCGGCGTCGACGATGGGAGCGACGAGCTCGTAGCGGCCGGCGACGCGGGCGCCTGCGGTCATCGATGCGTCCACGGGAGGGTGCTCGGGGCCTACCCCATCGCCGCGCGAAGAGCAACGAAGCCGCGCGAAGCACGCCGGGAGCGCGCTTGACAGATTGTAAGTAAGTAGTTACTTGCTTGTGCATGGCGCGCAAACCCACGGCCGAGCGGCAAGAAGAGATCCTCGACGCGGCGTCGCGGCTGCTGCTGCGCGACGGCGTGGCGGCGCTCACGATGGCGACGCTGGCCGACGCCGTGGGGGTGACCTCGGGGGCGTTGTTCCGTCACTTCGCGTCGCGCGACGCGATCCTGCTCGCGCTGGCCGAGCGCATGGCCGCGCGCCTGCGGGCCGACCTCGCGGCCCCCGTCGCGGGTGACGCGCCCACCCGCCTGCGCGCGTTCATCGCCGCGCGCCTCGGCACGGTGTCGCGCGCGCCCACGGCGCCGGCGATGGTGCTCTCGCCCGACGTGCACCTCGCGCTCCCCCCTGCGGGTCGGGCGGCGCTCGCGGGCGTGGTGCGCGACACCTTCGCCCACGTCACGGCCATCGTCGCCGCCGGGCAGCGTGAGGGGAGCTTTCGCGACGACCTCGCGCCCGCGGGTGCGGCGGCGTCGGTGCTGGGCCTCATCGCATTGCAGGCACTCGCGCGCGCGCTGCCGACGCCCCTCAACGCGGTCGAGGTCGCCGACGTCGCGCTGTCCCTCCTCCGTCCGCCCGCCCCAAAGGACCTCGCATGACCTCCCTCCGCCGCACCCTCCCGCTGCTCGCCCTCGCGGCCTTCGGCTGCGCCCGCGCCGAGGCGCAGACGCCCGCCTCCGTCGCCCCGCCCTCGCGCGTGGTCTTCGGCACGGGCACCCTCGAGGCCGACCGCACCGCGCCCCTCGCCTTCGAGCGCCCGGGCACGCTGCGCGAGGTGCGGGTGACGGTGGGCGACATCATCGAGCCCGGCAGCGTGGTCGCCCGCCTCGACGACCGCGACAGCGCCCTCTCGGTGCAGCGCGAGCGCGCGGCGCTGCAGGCCGAGCGCGCGACCCTCACGCGGCTCCGCGCCGACGAGCTGCTCCTCGGGGAGCGGGCGCGCATCGCGCGGCGCGAGGCCGACCGCGCGGCGCGGCTCTACGACGTGGGCAGCGGCAGCGGGCTGGAGCGCGACCGCGGCGACGACGGTCGGGCGGTGTCGGGCCTCGAGCTCACCGCCCTGCGCGCGCAGCGTCCAGGGCTCGTCGCCCGCGCGGCGCAGGCCGAGTCGCGCCTCGCGCTCGCGCGGTGGACCCTCGACCGCGACGCCCTCCGCGCGCCCGCACGGGCGAGGGTGCTGCGCTGCGACTACGCACCCGGGGCCTTCGTGGCCGCCGGCCACCCCGTGGCGGTGCTCGCACCGGTGGGCGCTGAAGTCGCTGCGGTGTGGGTGCACGAGAGCGAGCTCTCGGCGGTGCGGGTGGGCGCCGTGGTCTCGGTGGTGCTGCGCGATCGGGCGCGCACGCGGCTCGCGGGGACCGTGCTGCGGGTGCGACCCGAGGCCGACGGGCGCAACCACGAGGCCCGGGTGGATGTCTCGCTGAGCGCCCTCCCGCGGAACGTGGTCTTCGGGGTGCGCCTCGACGCGGAGATCACCCGGAGCGCGACGCCGTGAGGCTCGCGCTGGCCGAGCTCCGCGCGCACCTCGGGCGCTTTCTCGGCACGGTGCTCGGGCTCGCGCTGCTGTTCACGGTGGTCCTCGCGATGGGCGGGATCTACCGGGGCATGGTGGTCGACGCCGTGGCCCTGGTTGATGCCGCGGGCGACGCGGTGTGGCTCGTCGAAGCGGGGCGGCACGGGCCCTTCGCCGAGGTCTCCCGCGTGGATCCGTCGGCGGTGGAGCGCGCGCGCATCGTGCCGGGCGTGGCCGACGCCGAGGGGCTCCGCGTGCTGGGGTACCAGTTCGCCCACGAGGGCCGTTCTCTTCGCGTGACCCTGCTCTCGACGCGCACCGGCGCCCCCGGCACCCTGCGCTGGGGACTCGCCGCAGGGAGGCTCCCGCTGCGCGCACACGGCGAGATCGCGGTGGACCGCACGCTCGGTCTCCCCCTCGGCGCGACCGTCACCCTGGCCGACCAGCGCTTCACCGTGGTGGGCACGCTGCGCGGCGCGATCGCGTCCTCGGGCGACGCCGCGGGGGTGCTCTCGGAGGGGGACCTCCTTGACGTCGCGCGGTACCTCCCGCCCGCCGACCGCGCGCTCGGGCACAGCCCCCCGCCCGACCCGCCCCTCGCCGCGGTGCTGGTCACGCTCCAGCCCGGCGCTTCGCCCGTCCGCGTGATGCGCGACCTGAACGAGGTCCCCGGGGTGCAGGCGTGGACCGCCGACGGCCAGCGTCAGCTGTTGCTGCAGGGCGCGGTCGACAAGGCGCGGCGGCAGATCGGGCTCTTTCGCGCGCTCCTCGTGGTGGTCTCCACCGCGCTGCTCTCGCTGGTGACCTTCTCGCTCACGGCGTCGAAGACCCGCGAGATCGCGCTGGTGAAGCTCCTCGGAGCGCGGGGCCGCACGGTGGTCTCGTGGGTCGCGTCGCAGGCCCTGGCGATGACCCTCGCGGCCTATGGCGTCGCGGTGCTGCTCGGGCGCGGGGTGTTCCCGAGGTTCCCCCGGCGCGTGGTGATCGAGCCGCGGGACCTCTACCTCGGCCTCGCGGTGGCGCTGGTGCTCTCGGCCGTGTCGAGCGTGGCGGCGGTGCGTCGGGCCCTCGCCGTGCCCGCGGGCGAAGCGTTGGGAGGCTGAGCATGCCCCGGGTCGAGGCCATTCATCTGGTGCGGACCTACGGCGACGGCGCCCTCGCGGTGCGCGCGCTGAACGACGTCTCCCTCTCGGTGGAGCCCGGCGAGGTCGTGGGACTCCTCGGGCCCAGCGGCTCGGGCAAGAGCACGCTCCTGCGCTGCCTCGGGCTCCTCGATCCGCCGCAGGAGGGCGAGGTGCGCCTCGACGGGGTCACCGTCGCCGCGCGGGGGGAGATCTTCGGCGACGCGGCCACGACCCGCCGACGACGCATCGGGTTCGTCTTTCAGCGCGCGAACCTCGTGCCCTTCCTCGACGTGCGCGAGAACGTGCTGCTGCCCCTGCGCCTGGAGGGTACGCTGCGCCGCGAGGGCGCCGCCCGCGCCGATGCACTGCTACAACGACTGGAGCTCTGGGACCGTCGGGGCTTCCCGCCCGCCAAGCTCAGCGGCGGACAGGCGCAGCGGGTGGCCCTGGCCCGCGCGCTGGTCACCACCCCCGCGCTGGTGCTGGCCGACGAGCCCACGGCCGCGCTGGACGCGGAGCGCGGGCGTGAGGCGATCGTCACCCTCCGCGAGATCGCGCGCGACGCGGGCGCGGCGGTGTTGGTGGTGACCCACGACACGCGCATCCTCGACGCCTTCGACCGGATGCTCACGATGGAGGACGGGCGGCTCCGGGAGGGTCATGCGAACGCCCCAGCCACACACTGAAGCGGCGTCCACGGGGTTGACCCGGCGTCGGTCCCACGGTCCCATGCGCGGACCATGGGCGGAACCAAGCTGATCCTCGACTACGTGTACGACAAAGAGGCCGCGCACCCGGACCGGGTGTGGCTGACGCAGCCCCTCGGAGGGGGCGCGGTGAAGGACTACACCTGGGGCGAAGCCCTCCGCGAGGCGCGCAAGATGGCCGCGCACCTCCAGAGCCTGGGCCTCGCGCCCGGCGACCGCGTGGCGATCCTGTCGAAGAACTGCGCGCACTTCTTCCTCGCCGAGCTCGCCATCTGGATCGCCGGGTACACCACCGTCGCGATCTTCCCCACCGAGGGCGCCGACACCGTGCGCTTCGTGCTGGAGCACAGCGACGCGAAGGCCCTCTTCGTCGGCAAGCTCGACACCTGGGAGAAGCAGGCGCCGGGCGTGCCCGAGTCCCTGCCGCGCATCGCGTTCCCGCTCGCGCCGAAGACCTCGCTCCCCTCCTGGGACGACCTCACGGCAAAGCACGAGCCCCTCGCCGGGCGCATCGCGCGCGGCGCCGACGACCTCGCGATGCTGATCTACACCTCGGGCTCCACCGGGCAGCCCAAGGGCGTGATGCACTCCTTCGGGCGGGTCACCCGCGCGAGCGAGGGCATTGTGAAGGGCGTGGCCGTCACCGAGCAGGAGCGTGTGCTCTCGTACCTCCCGCTCGCGCACGTCTTCGAGCGCGCCTACATCGAGTGCGCGAACTTCGTCGGCGGCGGGCACGTGTTCTTCGCCGAGTCCCTCGACACCTTCGTGCAGGACCTGCAGCGCGCGCGCCCCACCCTCTTCATCTCCGTGCCGCGGCTGTGGGTGAAGTTCCAGCAGGGCGTGCTCGCGAAGATGCCCGCGAAGAAGCTCGACCTGCTGTTGAGCATCCCGATCCTGCGCGGCATCGTGGCGCGCAAGGTGCTGAAGGGGCTCGGCCTCGATCAGGTGCGCCTCGCGGGTAGCGGGTCGGCGCCCATCCCTGCCGAGGTCATCGCGTGGTACCGCCGCCTGGGGTTGAACCTCATGGAGGGCTACGCCATGAGCGAGGACTTCGCGTTCTCGCACCTCTCCACCCGCGACAAGAACGCCCCGGGCTACGTCGGCGCGCCCTACGAGGGCGTCGACGTGCGCATCAGCGACGACGGCGAGGTGCTCATCAAGTCCCCAGGTCAGCTCGTGGGGTACTTCAAGCGCACCGACCTCGACGCCGAGAGCTTCACCGCCGACGGCTACTTTCGCACCGGCGACAAGGGTGAGCGCCGCGCCGACGGGCTGCTCAAGCTCACCGGCCGCGTGAAGGAACTCTTCAAGACCGCCAAGGGCAAGTACGTCGCGCCCGCGCCCATCGAGAACCGCATCAACGAAAACCCCATGGTGGAGCTCTCGTGCGTGTCGGGCGTCGGGCAGCCCGCGGCCTACGCCATCGTGGTCCTCGCCGAGGCGCTGCGCCCGAAGGTCTCCGACCCCACGGTGCGCGCTGAGATCGAGGCCGAGCTCGGCGCGCTGTTGAAGCGCGTGAACGCGGCCATCCCCGATTACGAGCGGCTGCAGATGATCGTGGTGGCGTCGCGCCCCTGGAGCATCGAGGACGGCACGCTCACCCCCACGATGAAGATCAAGCGGAGCGCGCTGGAGTCGAGCGTGAAAGACTCGCTCGACGCCTGGTACGGCGCGGGCAAGGATGTGGTCTGGGCGTAGGCCTCGCGCCAGACCACGGGAAGGCCTTCGCTACAGCGCGACCTGGTGCAGCCCCACCCACGAGGGCGGGGTGCCGTCATCCCACTGCACCAACACCTGCTGCCCCTGCTGCTGCAACACGGTCACGCCGTACCAGCCGCCGTCGGTCCACTGGGCCTGCGCGCGGCTGCCCGGGGCGAAGCCGCCCTGCGCGTATCCCGGGTCGTATCCGCCCTTCATCGCCGCGGCCTTGTCGTATCCCGGGTCGTATCCGCCCTTCATCGCCGCGGCCTTGTCGTATCCCGGGTCGTACCCGCCCTTCATCGCCGCGGCCTTGTCGTATCCCGGGTCGTATCCGCCCTTCATCGCCGCGGCCTTGTCGTAGCCGGGGTCGTATCCGCCCTTCATCGCCGCGGCCTTGTCGTAGCCCATGCCGTGCGGGTGCTCGACGCCGTGCTGAAAGGTCCCGCCGTGCATGCCAGCGTTGGGGTCCCACCCCGGCTGCGGTCCACCCATGGGCATCATCCCGGGCTGCATCATTCCGGGCTGCATCCCCGGGTGCATCCCCATGGGCGTGCCCATCACCTGAATGTCCTGCCCCGCACCCGGATCGACCTCGCCGTCGATGTCCGCGCTCGCGTGCACCCGATAGCTCACCGCGTTGGGCTGCGAGCTGAAGGCCGACGGGGGAACCTGCACCTGAAACGGGAACTGGTAGTGCTGGCCGGGCTGCGCGGAGAACGCGCCGCTCACCACCATGGGCGGGGCCACGGCCTCGGAGCGGCCCTGCTGCTGGCCGTTCACGAACTGCTGCGTGGTGCAGTTCAGCGTCACCCGGATGTTGGTGATCTGCTGCCCCCGCCGACCCGCCGCGAACGTGACCATGCCGTTGAGCACCGCCCCGGCTTGCACCTGCGGAAACTGCACCTGGATGGAGAGGTCTCCACCACCCACGCCGAACGCATCGAAGAGTCCCATCGCCGCTGCTCCTCTCTGGAGGGGTGACGCCGCGCATCGCCGCGTCGGCGCGCAG
>JBILLI010000629.1:0-4581 GCA_044376155.1 Polyangiales bacterium | reverse complement strand
CTGACCGCTGCCGCGGATGAGCAGCAGGGTGGTGGAGCCCGCGCGCTGACCCACGATGATCAGGTTGCGGTTGTCGGGCGACACCCGCGTGTCGATGATCCCCGGCGTGCCCTCGGAGAACTGCCGAATGCCCTCGGCGGGGATCGGCACCTGCTCCCCCACCGCGAGGGTGAGGTCGCGGCCCGCCGGGCGCGCGGGCGGAGTGGCCGGCTGCTGCGCGTGCGCGGGCTGCACCGACGGGAGCGCCGCAGCGAGGGCCGTGAGGATCGTGGCGAGGCGGAGGCGATGGCTCATCGCGTGGTTCTCTTCGCGGGCGGATCAGAGGTTGGGGTTCGTCGGGCCGATGCGCTCGATGAGCTGCCGACGCCGCCGGGAGACGTTGGCGCGCCGCGTGGGCTCGAAGATGTCGTCGATGTTGGTCTCGGGCAGGCCCTCGATGATCGCGATGTCTTCGGGGTTGCGGAGCACCAGCGCGAGGCCGAGGTGCCGCCCGCCGCCACCACCGCGGTCGGCCGCGTACATCAGCAGCGCGGCCTCTTCCATCGAGACCGAGAGGGTGATCTGCGAGACCTCGCCGGGGTTGCTGTTGGCGTTGGCCGTGCCGTTCACCGTGTCGCGCTGCGCCTCGCCGCCGGTGTCGCGGTTCGTCGCGAGCACCAGCACGTTCTGGATCAGGGGGATGGTGACGCGGTCGTTCTCCTGCCCGGTGCGCGACAGCGTGGCGAGCACGTCGACGCGGTCACCCGGGCGGAGCAGTCCGCCGAAGGAGTTGCTCACGTCGGCCCGCACGGTGATCGCGCGCATGCCCGTGGCGATGAGGCTCGACAGGTCGCGCCGGGCGTCAGACGCCGTGGCGAGGTCGGTCCACATCACGGTCTGGTTCGCGCGGAGCCCCATCGAGACCCGCACGCCGAGCACGCGACGGAGGTCGCTGTAGCGAATGAAGCGGTCCTCGAGGTAGGCCTGCGGAATGCGCCGTACGCCGAGCATGCCCTCGGTGAGCGCCGTGCCCAGGGGGATGTCCTGCTGCGCGATGAGCACCGGGATGGGCTCGCCGCCCGACGCCTCGGTCTCGAAGCGCTTCTTGTAGAACAGCAGCAGGGTCAGTCCGAGGGCCGCGGCCGCGATCGCGATGATGAGCGCCTTGGTGTTCATCCCGTCATCCGGTGCAATGGGGAGGTGGCTCGTCGTGGACCCACCGGGGCGGCCGAAGCACCGCCACGCGTCAGACCTCACGCCATCGCGAGAGTAGACCATCGCCCGAGCGCGTTACAACGTCCGTCTCGGCGGTCACAACGCCCCCACTCCCCGGGGCCGTGCTATCGCCCCGCGGTGCGCGACACCCGATGGACCGTGTACCTCCTGCGCTGCGCCGACGGCTCGCTCTACGCGGGGATCACCACCGACCTCGCCGCCCGGGTCGAGACGCACAACACGGGCCGCGGCGCGAAGTACACCCGCGGGCGCCTGCCCGTAACCGTGGCGTGGAAGAAATCGCGACAGGGCGGCACCGACGCGCGGCGGCTGGAGCGGGCGGTGAAATCACTCTCGCGGGCCGAGAAGCTCGCGCTGGTGGCGGGCGACGAGGGCCTCTGGCGACGTCTGCGCCGCGAGACGCTCAGGGCGCCGGGGTCTGCGAGTTGACGTAGTTCAGCATCACGCCCACCTGCGTGACCGCCGAGAGCAGCATCGCGCCGTAGAACACCCCGGGCCAGCGGTGCAGCCGGCCCAGCATCACGAACACCGGGAACGCGATGATGGTGTACCGCGGCAGCCCCCAGAGCGTGCCCGCGTAGGCGTTCATGAAGAACACCACGAGGCAGATCCCCACCTCGGCCCAGCGCCGCCGCCGCGCGAAATACCCCGCGGTGATCACCAGCAGGATCGCCGACAGCGGCTCGGTGAAGGTGTGCAGCGCCGCGAGGTTGCCGTTCGCGTGGGCGTTGGTGAGCGCGTCCCGGGTGGAGCGCACGGTGCGGCCGAAGCCCTCGCCCACCACGCCGAACGCGGCCTTGTGGCGAAAGTACGCCGTGGCGTCGCCCGTGCTGCGCCAGCACGCGTAGAGCGTCGCGCCGATGCCCGCGGCGCCCGCGAGGGGAGGGACCATCGCCCGCCACGCGCCCGGTTCGCGCCGCCAGAGGCGATGCAAGGCCCACAGCCCGAGGCCCACGCCCATGGGCACGACGTGGATGCGCGTGAGCCCCGCGAGGAACATCGCCAGCGCCGCGACGCCGTAGCGCCGCCGGGAGAACAGGGCGTAGGCCGCGAGGGAGAAGAACAGAAAGAGCGACTCGGCGTAGACCGCGAGGAGGATGTACGCGCTCGGGTAGCAGAGCACGGCGAGGAGCGTGGGCCAGGGGTCGCGACGGGCCTCGCGCTCGCGCAGCCACACCGCGAGGCACACGAGCACGCCGAGCACCGAGAGGCGCGAGAGCCAGGCCGCGGCGTTCCAGGCGTCGAGGCCGGTGACCGCGCTGAGGCCGCGGGTGAGCCAGCCGTAGAGCGGGAAGAACGACGCGTTGGCCGCGCCGCTGCCGGTGCGCGGGGCGTAGCCGTCTTGCGCGATGGAGATGTACCAGGTGGAGTCCCAGCGGGCGAAGGGGGGCAGGGTGCTGAGGTCCTGCGGGGCGTTGCCCATGATCGCGCGAATGCGCGTCTGCGCGGTGCACGCCGCGTCGCGCAGGAAGAATCGCGCGAGGAGCTCCATGGCGGCGACGTAGCCCGCCCACAGCGCCACCACCGGCCCGAGGCCCTCGAAGAGCTCCCGCGGGGACCATCGCCGCTCCTCCGTCGCGGGCTTCGGGGTGGCGGCGAGGGGCCCGGTCTCGGTGCTCATCGCGCGGGAGGAGAGACGATGCGACGCCCTCGGGTCAAGCGGCACTCAGGGAACGATCTCGATGGGCGCCAGCGGGAGCTGCGCGCGGCCGTCGTCGCCCGTGCGCGGCGCGATGCGGGTGTTGTTCGCCTCGATCTCCAGCGCGAAGAACGACCGCAGGCGCACGGGCCGCATCTCGGGGTCGACCCGCAGCGAGACCTCGTCGCGCAGGATCTCCCCGGGCCGCCAGTCGGTGGTGGGGTAGCGCCCGCCGAGGGGGTGGTGCCGCGCGCGAAAGAAGGGCCAGATCCCCTGACCGTCTTCGGGCTCGAAGTTCACCGTCACCACCACGGGGCTGCGCGTGCGCTGGAGCACCCGGTAGTAGAACACCGCGCGGTAGGCGTCGTTGATGCGCAGGCGATCCGCGGGGAGGTCGTAGCCGATGAGCTCCAGGAGATCACCGAAGCGCACGCCCAGCGGGTGCTGCGGCCGCGGGGGAGCGGTGAGGCGCGCGGCGGCGATGATGTCCTGCGTGCGGTTCGAGGCCAGGGACGCGTGGTCGGCCCAGGTGAGCAGCCGCTCGCGCAGCGTGGCCGCGACGTCGGGGCGCTCGTCGTAGAGGTTGCGCAGCTCGCCCGGGTCGCGCGCGAGGTCGAAGAGCTCCCAGGTGCCCCGACGCACGTCTTGAATGAGCTTGTACGGGGGCTCGGTGAGGGAGCGCTGCTCGGAGGGGTAGATCCCGTCGGGGGTGACCTCGCCGTAGACCCTTGTGCGCCAGCCCGGGAAGGTGATCGCGCGCCGCGCGCCGTCGGCGAGGACGGGCACGAGGCTGCGCCCCGAGACGGGTCCGCTGGCGGGGGCGCGGGCGAGGTTCAGCGCCGTGGGGTGGAGGTCGAGCAGCGAGGCCAGCGCCGCGCGCGGACCGGGCGCGACCCCGGTGCCCCACACGATGAGCGGCACCCGCAGGGCCTCGTCGTGCAGGTCGAACGAGTGGTTGAAGACCCCGTGCTCGCCGAAGGCCTCGCCGTGGTCGGCGAAGAGAAAGACCACCACGGGGCGCTCGCGGGACATCGCCTCCAGCGAGGCGAGCACCGGCGCGAGGGCCGCGTCGGCGCGGGCGATCTCTTCGTCGTAGCGGTCGATGTCGCTGTGGCCGAAGTCTCGCGGGGTAGTGTGGTCGCGGTAGGGGTCGTGGGGCTCCATGAGGTGCGACCAGAGGAAGAAGGGCTGCCCGTCGGCGCGCCGCTCGCGGAGAAAGCTCTGGATGCGGTCGACGGTGTCTTGGGTCTCGGCCTTGAATCCGTAGGCCTCGTGCACCGTGTCGAAGCCCTGGAAGTACCCCGCGGTGTGGCTGAAGTACGACGTGTTGTGCATCGCCGCGGTGCGGTAGCCCGCGAGGCGGAGCTTCTCCGCGAGGGTCACGTTGGACTCCTCGAGGGGCGGAAACTGCACGTCGTTGCCCCACGCGACCATCGACGCGTAGCGGCCCACCATGATGCTCGCGAAGGAGCGCAGCGAGCGCGGCGAGGCGCAGTGCGTGTGCTCGAAGCGCGCCCCCGCGCGGGCGAAGCGGTCGAGGTTGGGGGTCGTGGGGCGTCGGTAGCCGTAGGCCGACATGTGATCGGGCCGCATCGCGTCGATGGAGAGGAACACCACGCTCGCGGGCCGGTCGCCGAAGCGCGCCGGCAGCGGGACCATCCCTCCGTCGCCGGCCTCGGTCTCGACCCGCGCGTCGCGCCCGGAGCAGTTCTCATCAATGCCGTTGC
>JBILLI010000628.1:0-4600 GCA_044376155.1 Polyangiales bacterium | reverse complement strand
GCAGCACCTCGGCGAGGGGGTTGCCCTTCTCCTCGGCCTGCACCACGGCGCTCACGAAGTCCTTCACGGCCTCGGTGGGGCAGCGGTCGGCGAAGGCGAGCAGCGCCTGCTTGCGGGTGCGCCCGAGCTCCAGCTCCTGGAGGATGCGCACCATCTCTTCATAGATGGCGTCGGCGCGGTCGGCGGTCTTCTCGGTCACCTGCCGCAGCGCGCCGGGGAAGTCCAGGCCCGCGCTCATGGTGAGGGCCACGAGGTCGATGGTGTGGGGGAGGCCCCGGTTCACCTGCTTGAACCGCCGCTCGATTTCGCCCGACACCTGCATGTGCGGGAGGATCGTGCCGAAGCCCAGGAACATCAGGATGAAGATCCCGCCGATGTCGCTGAGGGCGTCGATGAGCAGCCCCACGCCGAGCATCGACACCGCGGAGATCACGCAGAGCGCGAGGTACTCGTCGGCGGTGAGCCCGAGGTACTCGCCCGCCTCGCGGATCTCCTTGTTGATCTTGTCGCGGGTGTCTTGAATGGGCAGCGACGCGATGCGCCGGGCGAGCCAGCGCATGAAGGGCTCGATGACGGTGAAGAGGCCGCCCTCCTCCATCACCGCGGCGCGCTTGAGGCCCTTCACGCCCACGTCGGGCTGCTCGTCGGCGGGCGAGAGCGCGAGCTGGTAGATGAAGAGCGCCAGGCCGAAGACCATCAGCCCGACGGAGGAGAAGCCCATCACCAGGGTGGAGGAGTTCATCGCGCGCCCCTCAGATGTCCACCGCGAGGATCTTCCGCGCGGCGAAGATCGCCGCGACCCAGAAGGACACGGCGATGGTGACGATCACATACCCGATGTACGTCGTGGAGAGGGGCCGGAGCCACTCGGGGTCCATCCAGTTGAGCAGCGCAACGAGGAAGGGCGGCATGGCGCCGAGCACCCACGCCTGCGCCTTGCCCTCGGCGGTCTTGGTGCGCACCACGCCCTCGAGGCGGGCCATCTCGCGCAGCGACGCGCTGGCCGTCTCAAGGATCTTCGGGAGGTCACCGCCGGTCTGCCGGCCGATGAGCACGGTGGTGAGCGCGCCGGCGAAGGCCCGGGAGCCCACGCGGCCACCCATGTTCAGAATGGCCTGGTCGAGTGCGACGCCGAGCTCGTACTCCTTCATCGTGAGCTCGAGCTCCTCTTTGATGGGCGAGCGCATGAGCGAGGTGCAGGCGTTGAACGCGTCGCCGAGGGAGGGCGAGGCCTTGAGGGAGTTCGCCAGCGCGAGGAGGAAGGTGTCGAGCTGCGTCTCGATCTTCTCCTGCCGCTTGGTCTTCTGGTCGATGAACCACAGCTTGGGCGCCACGATCACAATGGGAATCGCGGCCCAGGCGAGGGCGGTGTCGGGGGGCTCCGGGAAGAGCGACGCGATGGGGTGAACGATCACCGCGGCCGCGAGGAGCCCGATCTGCCAGTTGGCGATGACCGCCCCGGTGACGTCCTGGATGAACAGGGTGCGCAGCTCGCCGTCGAGGTGCCGCACGTAGCGAAAGTACTGCTTCGCGAGGGGGCTCTCGGGGTCGTTGAGGGTGATGTACACCGCCACGGCCACGCCCACGGCGAACATCAGCACCCCGACCCAGCCCGAGAGGGCGATCTGCGGCGTGACCCCGTTCATAGGTAGTCCTTCCCTTGAATGAGCCCGTAGGCGATGAAGGCGTCAAGGAACGACGGGAGGTAGCCCGTGGCGCGGTACTCTCCGAGCACCTTGCCCTCAGGGCCCGTGCCCGTGCGCACGAACTCGAAGATGGGCCGGAGCTGGACCTCGAAGTTGTCGTCGAGGCCGATGACCTCGGTGATCGCCGTGACCCGCCGCGACCCGTCGGCGAAGCGCGACTGCTGCACCACCACGTGCACGCTGTTGGCGATCTGCTCACGAATCGCGCGCGCCGGGAGATCAATCCCCGACATCAGCGCGAGCACCTCGAGGCGGTTGATGCCCTCGCGGGGGGAGTTCGCGTGGGTGGTGGTGAGCGAGCCGTCGTGGCCCGTGTTCATCGCCTGGAGCATGTCGAGGCACTCGCCGCCGCGGGTCTCGCCCACGATGATCCGGTCGGGGCGCATGCGCAGGGCGTTTCGCACGAGGTCGCGAATGGTGTACTCGCCTTTGCCCTCCATGTTGGGCGGGCGCGACTCCAGCGAGACCACGTGGGGCTGGTTGAGCTGCAGCTCCGCGGCGTCTTCGATGGTGACGATGCGCTCGTCCTTGGGGATCGCGCTGGAGAGCACGTTGAGCAGGGTGGTCTTGCCCGAGCCCGTGCCGCCCGAGATGACGATGTTCTTCTTGGCGATGACCGCGCGGGTGAGGAAGCGCGCCATCTGCTCGGTGATGGCCCCGAACTCGATGATGTTCTGCAGCGTCAGCGGGGTCTTCGAGAACTTACGAATGGTGATGCACGCGCCCTTGAGCGCCAGCGGGCGGATCACCGCGTTCACGCGCGAGCCATCCTTGAGGCGGGCGTCGACCAGCGGGGTGCTCTCGTCGATGCGCCGCCCGAGGGGCGTCACGATGCGCTCGATGCACGACCGCACGGCCTCGTCGTCGGTGAAGCGCGCGTCGACGCGGGTGAGCTTGCCCTTGCGCTCCACGTAGATGGTCGAGGGGTCGACCACCATGATCTCGGAGATGGAGTTGTCGGCGATGAAGCGCTCCAGGGGCCCGAGCCCCAGCGCCTCGTCGGACATCTCCTGCATGAGCTGCTCGATGTCGGTGCCCGGCGGGATCTCGTTGGCCACCTCGGCGACGATGCGCTTCAACGCGTCGCGCACCTTGGGGCGCATCACGTTGTCGGCCATCTTGGTGCGGTCGAGGGCCGCGAGGTCGAGCTTGTCGAGGATCATCCGGTGGATGCGCCGGCGCAGCTCCACGGAGACGTGCAGGGTGCCGTTCACCGGCCCCGCGGGCGCCTGCGCCGGGGGGGCGTTGGGCATCACGGTGCGCGCGCGGCCGTTGGCGTTGCCGTGCTGCGCGCCGGGCATGGGCGGGAGCATCCCGGGGGCCATGGTGGCCATCTGCTGCCCCGCGCGGTTGGGCGCGCTGGGCACGGGCGGCGCGGCGGGGGCCTGGGCGCCCTGCTTCACCACCCGGATCACGTAGGGACCGACTTGAATGGGCGTGCCGAAGGGCACCGCGAGGTCGCTGCGGAACACCCGCTGGTTGCCCACCTGGGTGCCGTTGCTCGACGAGTCGCGGGTGACGATGTTGTTGGGCTGCACGAAGATCGTGACGTGCCGCCGGGAGATGTCGGGCGAGGCGAGCACGACGGTGCACGACTCGTCGCGGCCAATGGAGATCTCTCCCCCCGTCGGGACCATGTAGGTCATCGGCGGTGCGTTGGGCGTCTCGATCGAGAGGAGGACCTGTTCCATCATCGCTCGCGGAGAAATCGTTTATCGGTACTGCGGACCCGTAGGCTCGTAGAGGCGCACGTCGTCCATGTCGCCGCTGAACTGTTCATACTGACGCAGGGCCTCGGCCACGCGGTCCTGCGACGAGCGGGGGATGCCCTCGACCACGGTGGGCACGATGAAGATCATCCCCTCGCGCTCCTCTTCGCTCGCCGACTCGGTGCCGAAGAGGTAGCCCAGGATGGGAATCGCCCGCAGCCCAGGGAGGCCCGTGGTGCCCCGCGTCTGCGAGCGCGAGCGAAAGCCTGACATCACGATCGACTGCCCGAGCTGGAGGTTCACCAGCGTGCGCAGCCGCGAGATGTTGCGGCCCGGGAGCTCCCCCCCGTTGCTCACGGGGTCGGAGATGTCGGCCTCGACCCGGAGGTCGATGCGCGAGCTCTGCGGGTCGAAGCGCGGCGTCACCGTGAGCGTCGTGCCGAACTCGATGCTCGCGAGGCCCTGGGAGCCGTTCATGCCCGCGAGGCGATAGTTGATCTCACCCCCGCTGCGGTAGTTCGCCTCGTTGCCGTTGGCCGTGACCACCGTGGCCTGCCGCAGGATGCGCGCCCAGCCCCCGTTGCTCGTGAGGTCGAGGCGCGGCAGGGGCTGGTTGGTGATCACCGCCTGCGCGACCTGAATGCCCTCGCTCACCCCGCCCATGCCCATGGGCTGGGTGAAGTTGATCGTCGCCTGCCCGAAGGCGTTGGGGGGATTGCCGCCGTAGTACGCCGGCCATGAGAGCCCGATCTGCCGCCCCGAGCGCGAGGTGAAGTCCACGAAGTACAGGTCGAGGCGCACGTTGATGCGCCGCTCGACGATGGTGGGGTCGATGGAGACGAGCGACTCGACCTGGCCCTGGTAGAGCCCCGCGATCTGCTGCACGCGGCGCTGCTGCTGCTCGGAGGCCACGCCGCCCTCGAGGTAGAGCCGCGCGCCGATGCGGCGGATCTGCACGCCGGTGTAGCCCTCGAGGAGGTTCTCGATCTCGCCCTGCACCGCCTGCGGGTTGCGCGCGAAGACCGTGATCTGCAGGGTCTCCTGCTGACCGCTGCCGCGGATGAGCAGCAGGGTGGTGGAGCCCGCGCGCTGACCCACGATGATCAGGTTGCGGTTGTCGGGCGACACCCGCGTGTCGATGATCCCCGGCGTGCCCTCGGAGAACTGCCGGATGCCCTCGGCGGG
>JBILLI010000087.1:0-16149 GCA_044376155.1 Polyangiales bacterium | reverse complement strand
CGTCGATCTCCGCGCGCACCGTGCGGGCGGCGTCGTCGAGCGTCGCGGTGGCCTTCGCGAAGCGGCCGCGCACCTTCGAGATCATCAGGTGGCGCACCGAGAAGCCCAGGGTCGAGTGGGAGGCGTCGAGGTTCCAGGTCGTCATGGGAGGGGTCGATCCTTTCGGCGGCGTGCCCTTGTGGGGGGCCGCTGCGGGGAGACCATCGCAAGCCTCACGCCAGCAATGACTTCCCGGGGATCTCGCCGTCGTCGCGTCCGACCCGCGGTCGATTCGATCGCTCGCCCGATCGAAATGATCTCCGCCCGGGTTCGTGGTCGCGCCGTCGCGGGTGATGGACGCGATGCCCGAGAGGATCTACACCCGCGGCCGCGCAAGGCGCCCGATGGGGCATCGCGCGAAGGAGAGGTTTCCCATGAAGGTCTTCGGTCACCCCGCCAGCACCTGCACCCGCAAGGTCCTCTGCACCCTGCACGAGAAGGGCGCGGACTTCGAGTTCCACCTCGTCGACATCCTCAAGGGCGAGCAGAAGTCCCCTGAGCACCTCGCGCGGCAGCCCTTCGGGGTGGTGCCCGCGATCGACGACAACGGCTTCGGGCTGTTCGAGTCGCGCGCGATCATTCGCTACCTCGACGCGAAGCTCCCGGGCGCCTCGCTCACCCCCGCCGACGCGCAGCAGCGGGCCCTGATGGAGCAGTGGATCAGCGTGGAGCAGTCGTACTTCACGCTCCACGCGATGAAGGCGATCATGAACATCTGGGGCGCGTCGATGCAGGGAAAGTCCCCCGACGCCGACGTGGTGGAGAAGGGCAAGGCCGACGCCTCGCGGGCCCTCGACGTGCTCGACAAGGCCCTCGCGGGCCGCGACTGGCTCGCGGGCAACAGCTTCTCCCTCGCGGAGATCTGCTACGCCCCGTACCTCCAGTACCTCTTCGACATGGGCATCGCCGACATCGTGACCGCGCGGCCCAACGTGGCGTCGTGGTGGGGGCGCATCCATGAGCGCCCGTCGTGGCAGAAGGCCATTGGCAAGGGCGCCTGAGCGCCCCGCCGATCGGGAGAGATCAGTGCGCGGCGTCGGCAGGCGCCGCGGCCCCGCCGTCACCCCCGGGCGCTGCGCCCGGGCGACCCTCGATGCCCACCAGCTCGACCTCGAAGTCCAGCGTCGACCCCGGCGGGATGCGGCCCGCGCGGCGGTTCTGGTAGGCGATCTCCGCCGGGCACACCAGCCGCGCGCGGGAGCCCACGTGCATGAGCTGCACGCCCTCGGTCCAGCACGGGATCACCCCGGTGAGGGGGAAGGTGATGGGCTCGCGGGAGCTGTCGAACTCGGTCCCGTCGATGAGCTTGCCGCGGTAGTTCACCCGCACGGTGTCTTGCGCCGTCGGCTGCGGCCCCGTGCCCGGGCTGAGCTCGCGAAACACCAGCCCCGACTGCGTGCGACGCGCCCCGGGCTCCGCCGCCGCGCGCTGCGCGAAGGCCACGCCGCGCTGGCGCTCCTGGTCGGCGCCGGCGTTGTCGCGGGTGTTCCCCGCGGCCATGCGGGTGCGGGCGAGCTCGTTGATGCGCGGCCCCCACGTCTCCAGCTCGACCTCGGGGCGGGTGCCCGTGATCTTGTCGCGAATGCCGCGCTGCACCACCGCGAGCTCCGCGGGGGTGAGATTGAACGGGCTCATGCGCTCGCCCATGAGCAGCCCGAGGGCGTAGAGCGTGCGGTCGTTGTCGTTCGCCAGGGGGGCGTTGGCGGCCGGCGCGGCGGGGGTGTTCGCGGGGGTAGATGCGCCCTTGCACGCGGTGAGCGCCACGAGGGCGCCGACGAGGATGCTTCGCATGAGAACCGGGGTGATCCCTTCTTGCGCGAGGCGACCGCCACTCGGGCGCCTTCGACGCGGGCGCCGCGCGATACAGCGGAACACCCTCGGCGGTCAACGAGCCCGCCGCGCCCCCACCGGGCGACCGGGGCCATCGCGCCCGCGCCGTGGTAGCGTCGCCGGCCATGGAGCGTTCGGTCGGGCTCGTCGCCGCGCTGCTGGTGCTGACGCCCGCCGTGGCGAACGCCGTGGCCTGGGGATCGGCCCCCCTCACGGTGGATCTGGGAGAGGGCGTGCGCGCGCACCGCGTCCCGGTCCCCTGCGGCGGCGTTCCCACCTTTGGTTTCGCGCGCTGCGCGCAGTGGTCCGCCGAGGGGCTCGTGATCCCCGGGGACCTCCCGGTCGGCGCGGTGCACATGTTCGCGCGGGGCCGGGGCGGGCGCATCGCCATGGCCACCGGGGTCGGCCTCTGGCTCACCGACGACCGCGGCGCCCGCTGGACCCGCGCGCGCATCGACACCCCCGTGCTCCCGCTCTCGCTGGCCTTCGACCGTGACACCGACTTCGGCGCCGCCGTGGGCCCCAACGGCACCCTCTGGACCACCCAGGACAACGGCGCGACCTGGCGCGCGCGCCGCGACCGCGCGGGCCCTCCCCTCGTCGATGTGGCCGTCGCCGGGCGCACCGTGGCCTTCAGCGACGCCGCCGGCGGCGTGTGGGTCTCCTTCGACGAGGGCGTGAGCGTGCGCACGCTGAGTGACGTCGCCCGCGGGGCGATGCCCGTCATGGCCGTGCACCGCGGGACGATCTGGGTGCGTCTGGAGGGGCGTCGTTGGTGGCGCGCCGACGCCAACGGCACGCTCGAAGAGGCCGCCCGCTCGCCGTGGGGGTGAGGGCCCGCGCGCTCGCCCTCGCGGGGCTGCTGCTCCCTGGCCGCGCCCTCGCGCAGCGCCCCGAGGATCCTCCGACGGAGCCCATCGGCGAGGCCACCGTGCGCGTCGCGACCCCATCGCGGGAGACGTGGCGTCGCGAGCTCGCGGCGGAGGATCTCCGGCGCATGCCCGGCACCCGCGGCGACGCCCTGCTCGCGGTGCAGAACCTCCCGGGCGTGGGGCGTCCCTCGTTCGGCCTGGGTGCGTTCATCCTTCGCGGGAGCGACCCCGAAGAGACCCTGGTGACCCTCGAAGGACAGCCCTTCAGCAGCGCGTTTCACCTCTACGGCCTCGCCACCACCCTGGCCACCGACCTCCTCGACCGCGTGGAGCTTCTGCCCGGGAACTTCTCCGCGCGCTACGGCCGCGTCTCGGGCGGCGTGGTCGACATCTCCCTGCGCGCGCCCCCGCGGGATCGCCCCCGGGTGAGCGTCGACGTCGACCTCCTCGACGCGGGCATCAGCGGGTCGATCCCCTTGGGGCGCAGGGCTTCTCTCGCGTTCGGGGCGCGGCGCAGCTACGTCGACGCCGTCCTCGCGCTGGTGTCGGCCGACGGCAGCTTCTCGCGCCTGCCGCGGTACTGGGACTGGCAGCTCGTGCTCGACGCCGACCTCTCGTCGCGCGACAGCGTGCGGGTGGTGGGCAGCGGCACCGACGACGCGCTGGGGATCCGCTTCGACACGCCCGACCCCAACGACCCCTCGCTGCGCGGCGAGTCGGGCAGCGAGGTCGTCTGGCACGGCGTGCAGGCGCGCTGGCGGCACCGCGCGAGCGAGCGCGTCTCGCACAGCCTCTCCCTCGCGGGGTGGACCAGCGCGTCGGAGATCACCGCGGGCGTCGACGTGCGCTACGCGGTGCAGAACCACGCCCTCTCGCTGCGCGACGAGCTCGACGCGCGGCTCTCGCGGGCGGTGCGCCTCTACGCCGGGATCGACGTCATCGCGGGCATCACCGACGCCGACGTGCGCGCGCCGCCCCTCTCGACCACGGGCATCACCGACCCCGTGGGGGCCACGGGCACCGTGCGCTTCGCCGACCGCTACGCGTACCTCAACCCCGCGGGCTACCTCGAGCTCGAGCTCACCCCGACCCCCGCCGTGCGCGCCCTCGTCGGCGCCCGCGTCGACCACTTCTCGCGCTTCGACGCCACCCGCGTGGACCCGCGCGCGTCGGTCACCCTGCGCCTCCACGCCCGGGCCGACCTGCGCTTCGGCGCGGGCTCGTACAGCGCGCCGCCGCGGGGGTACTTCGTGCTCCCGGGCTTCGGCAACCCGGCGCTTCAACCCGAGCGCTGGGCGCACGTCACCGCGGGCTTTCGCGTCGACGTGGTGGAGCGCGTGCTGGAGCTCACGGGCGATGCCTTCTACAAGCGAGGCTTCGAGACGGTGGCGCCGTCGAGCGCGGCGGTGGTGCGCGCGGGGGTGCTGGAGCCCGAGCGATTCTCGAACCGCGGCGAGGCCGAGGTCATCGGCGGTGAGGTGTTGCTGCGCGTGCGCCCGCGGGGGATCCCGCTCTTCGGGTGGCTCTCGTACACGCACCAGCGCGCGCTGCGGCGCGACGGGGCAGGGCTACCCTGGTACCCCTCACCCTGGGACCAGCCTCACCTGCTCACCGCGGTGCTCGGCGCGGTGCTCCCGCGGGGGTGGGAGATCGGAGTGCGCGCGCGGTGGACCTCGGGTCTGCCCGAGCCGAGGGTCACGGGCGCGCTCTACGACGCCGACCACGACGTGTCGCTCACCCGGGTCGACGCGTGGAACCCCGCGCGGCTGCCCGACTTCTTCGCGCTCGACGCGCGGGTCTCGAAGCGCTTCCGGTGGGGCCCGGTGCGAATGGAGCTGATCCTCGAGGTGCTCAACGCCACGAACAACACGAACGTGGAGAGCAGGATCTACAGCTTCGACCGGCGCAGCAGCGTGCCCGTGACGGGCCTGCCCATCTTGCCGGTGCTGGGGCTGCGCGGGGAGTACTGACCGACGCTCAGGCGTCGACGATGGTGACCTTGTTCATCCGCACGGGGGGATTCGGGCGGTCTTCGTGGTCGGTCTTGCTGCGGCCGATCTGCTCGATGACGTCCATGCCCGCGATGACCTTGCCGAAGACGGGGTGCTTCGAGTTGCCCGGGGTGAACCAGTCGAGGAAGTGGTTGTGCACCGTGTTGATGAAGAACTGGCAGCTGCCGCTGTTGGGGCGGCCGGTGTTCGCCATCGAGAGGGTGCCGGGCTCGTTGGAGAGCCGCGCGGTGTGCTCGTCGCGGATGGTCCCGTCGGGGCCGTCGCCCGTGCCGGCCATGCGGCTCTTCGGGTCGCGGCTGTGCGGGCAACCGAACTGGACCATGAACTTGTCGATGACCCGGTGAAAGTGGAGCCCGTCGTAGAAGCCGGACTTCGCGAGCTTGATGAAGTTCCCCGCGGTGATGGGCATCTGGTCGAGATAGAGCTCGACGGTCACATCACCGAGGGAGGTTTGGAGGAGCGCGGTGGGGTTCGCCATGGCGGCGAACCTTACACGAATCACCCCCCGAAGAACGCCGCCCGGACGGACGTCGCCCGACCGCCTTCCCTCCTCGAACTGCCCAACCGCCGCCGTTGGGACTAGACTGGCCCCCCTATGGCTTTCCATCGCGCACTGGCCCTGTCCCTCGGCGTCTTCGCCGCGGGCTGCAGCTTCGAGACCCAGCGATTCTCGGTCGGTCCGACGCCCACCGACGCGCCGACCGGCGTCGACCGCTCCGCCGACGACACCCCGAGCCCCCCGGACGTGCCCGCCGCGTCCGACGTTCCCGCCGCGTCCGACGTGCCCGGGGTCGACGTGGTGGCGAGCGACGACGTCCCCAGCGCCGTCGATGTGGTCGACGCCCCGCCGCCCCCGGAGGATGTCCAGGGCTGCGGCGGCGCGGGCCCCTGCGCCATCGGGACCCTCTGCTGCGGCGGGCGCTGCATCGATGTGCAGTCTGACCGGACCAACTGCGGCGTCTGCGGCAACACCTGCGCGGGCTCGCAGCAGTGCTGCGCGGGCTCCTGCCGGGACACCGCCAGCAGCGCCACCCACTGCGGCGCGTGCAACACCGTCTGCGAGTTCGTCAACGCCACGCCGTCTTGCCGCGCCGGGCAGTGCGCCATCGACCGCTGCGCGATGGGCTTCGGCGACTGCAACGCGCTCGGCGTCGACGGCTGCGAGGCCGAGCTCGCGAGCGACGTGGCGAACTGCGGCGCCTGCAACAACCGCTGCGCCGCGGGCACCAACGCCACCGCGGCCTGCACCGCGGGCGCCTGCTCGCTGGTGTGTCAGCCGGGCTTCGCCGATTGCGATCGCAACCCCGCCAACGGGTGCGAGGCGAGCATCGGGTCGCCCGCCACCTGCGGCGCGTGCGGCAACGCGTGCCCCGTTCGCGCGAACGCGACGGCCACCTGCCAGGGCGGCGCCTGCGGCTTCACCTGCGCGACGGGCTTCGCCGACTGCGACGGCGTTCCCGACAACGGCTGCGAGGTCAACGTCGCCGCGAGCGCCGCGAACTGCGGGAGCTGCGGCGTCAGCTGCACCCGCCCCAACGCGACCGGCGTCTGCCAGTCGAGCGCCTGCACCCTCGTCTGCACCACGGGCTTCGCGAACTGCGACGGCAACGCCGCCAACGGCTGCGAGCGCCCGGTGGCCAACGACACCGCGAACTGCGGCGCGTGCGGCCGCGCCTGTGCCTTCGGACAGGTGTGCAGCAACGGCACCTGCATGACCTCGTGCAACGCGCCCACCTTGCTGTGCAGCGGCGCGTGCGTCGACGTCCGCACAGACGTGCGCAACTGTGGCGCCTGCAACCGGGCCTGCCCGACGCCCGCCAACGGCGTCGCGGGCTGCGTCGGCGCCGTCTGCGGCCTCGCGAGCTGCAACCCGGGCTTCGGCGACTGCGACGGCAACGCCACCAACGGCTGCGAGACCAACCTCAACACCTCGGCGCTGCACTGTGGCGCCTGCCGCGACGCCTGCAGCACCGCCAACGCCACCCCGACCTGCAACACCGGGAACTGCGCGCTGACCTGCGGCGCGGGCTTCGCCGACTGCGACCGCGACGTCGACAACGGCTGCGAGACCAGCACCCGCAGCGTGAGCAACTGCGGCGCCTGCGGCCGCGCCTGCACCGTCCCCAACGCGACCCCGTCGTGCAGCACCGGCGCCTGCGCGGTGGGCACCTGCACCGCGGGCTTCGCCGACTGCGACCGCAGCACCACCAACGGCTGCGAGACCAACACCACCAACGACAACGCCAACTGCGGCGGCTGCGGCGTGGCCTGCCGCGCCGGCACCGCATGCAGCCGCGGGGTCTGCAGCAGCGTGTGCGCCGCCGGGCTCACCTTCTGCAACGGCCGCTGCGTGGACCTGCAGGCCGACCGGGCGAACTGCGGCGCCTGCGCCCGCGCCTGCGCCTCGACGCCGCTGTTCCTGACCTGCAACAGCGGGACCTGCGGCTTCCCGCCGCCGAGCAACGACCTCTGCGCGAACGCGACGGAGATCAACATCGCCGCGGGGACGCGCATCGACGTACCGACCTCGACGCTCTTCGCCAACCACAACCTCGACGCGCCCTGCTTCGGCGCGGGCCTGGCCGACGTGTTCTACCGCTTCACCCTCGCGCGCCGCGAGGTGGTCTACGCCGACACCTTTGGCGCGACCTTCGACACCAAGCTCTTCTTCGCGAGCTCGTGCACCGCGCCGCTCACCCGCGTCGCGCAGACCGGCGAGCTGCTCTGCGACGACAACCTCGGCAACGGCTGCACGCAGGGCGGGACCGGGTCGCAGGTCATGGCGATCCTCCCCGCCGGGACGTACTACCTCGTGGTCTCGGTGCAGTCGGGCTCGCAGGGCACCGGCACGATCCACTTCGAGCACCTCCCGGTGGGCAACGGCGCCGTGAACTTCCTCTCGACAACTTCGGGGGTGATCTCGGGCACCACCAGCGGCACGGGCCTCGTGCGCAGCTCGACCTGCGGCGGATCGGGGCCCGAGGCGACGTGGTTCTGGGCCACCTGCCAGGGCTCCGCGGGCGGCAACATGACCGTGTCGACCTGCTCCCGCGCGACCTGGGACACCGTGCTCCACGTGTCCCACGGCAACGGCACGCAGGCATGCAATGGCGACAGCACCACCTGCGCGCCGCAGTCGCAGCTCACCGCCCCGGTCCCCGCGGGCGCGGGGCTGCACCTGCTCTACGTCGACGGCTTCGGCACCGCCTCGGGCGCCTTCTCGGCCACCTTCGCGCGCCCCGCCAACCAGTAGCTCACAGCAAGAAGTCGGCGCCGAAGCGGAGCGACGCGCCCATCATCGTGGTGCGTCGCAGCTCCGTGTCGACGCCGTACAGGTCTCGCAGGTCGAGCGCGACGCCCACGAGCATGCGACCGAAGGTCACGTCCATCGCGCCGCCGAGGCGCCATCCCATGGCGGTGTGGTCGTAGCGGTTCGCGAAGGCGCCGCGCTCGTTCATCGCGGAACCGTCGTCGAGCGCGCGGTCGCCCGTGCCCGCGTCGGCGATCCGCACCGAGAGCCCGAGCGTGCCCGTGATCCACCAGCGGCGGTCACCGCGGCGCAGGCAGGGGAGCTCGACGCGCATCGCGTAGCTCGCGTCGGCGAGGTGCTGGGTGAAGGCCGCGCCGTGGGCAAGGCCGAAGCTCGGCCCCGCGGCGCCCTGGTAGTTCAGCTCCACCCCGTGCGCGAGGCAGCGACACCCGGGCATCGGAAAGAGCAATCGCGCCGAGAGCCCAAGGGAGGGCGCGGTCGCCGAGTCGTAGCCGTAGTTCGCGACGGTGCCGGTGGTCGCGTGTGAGAGCGCGCCGAAGGAGGTGACCAGGGCGAGCGTCGGGCGCGGCCCGCGCTCGTGCTCCACCGCGAGGGTGATCACGTCGGGGCGAAGGGGGTCGGCCTCGACGCGGGCGGAGAGGACCAGGGCGCTGAGCGCGGCGGCGCAGACGGCGGAACGCATGGGGAGACACCTCCGACGGCGGGTGAAGGTGCGCCGTCGGTGTGCAACGCTCGGGCGGGCGCGCGCTTACACCCCGCGCGCACGTTCTTGCGCACGGGCGGCGGGTCGTCTGTTGCGCTACCACTGCGATCCCGTCATGGACCTGCGATTGAAGAGCCTCGACGCGCTCGACGCGCGCGCGGTGCCGCTGCCTCACGGCACCGAGGTGGTCACCGCGGTCGACCGCGCGCTCGGCGAGCGCCGCATCCCGCAGGGCACGCTGGGCCGGGTGAGCCGCGTCGACGGTGACGCGGTCGACGTCACCATCGTCGGCGTCGGTGTGGTGCGGTACAGCCGCCGGGAGCTCTCCGCGCGGCGCGTGGGGCAGGCGCTCTACGCGCAGCGCCGGGCCGACGCCTGGACCGCCCTGGAGCGCTGCGTGGTGCTCGACACCCAGGTGGGCTCGCGGGCGTGGGGGCTCGCGAACGAGCGCTCCGACGACGACCGACGCGGGGTCTTCGCGCTCCCGCTGCCCTGGACCCTGGGCATCGTGGCGCCCCCCGAGGATCTCGTGTCGGCCGACGGAAGCGCCACCTACTGGGCCGTGGGCAAGGCCGTGCGGCAGGCGCTCCGGGCCGACCCGAACACCCTCGAAGCGCTCTTCGTGCCGGGCGCCATCGCCCGCGACCCCATCGGCACGTGGATCCTCGAGGCCCGGCCGTGCTTCGTGAGCGTGGAGATCTACGGCACCTTCGGGCGCTACGCCCTCGGTCAGCTCCGTCGCATGGAGCAGAGCCTGCGCCTCGCCGAGCACCGCGCGCTGGTGCTGGACTGGCTCCGCGCCGACCCCACCCAGGGCCTCGACGCGGTGGCCGCACGCCTCGCCCGCGCGTCGGTGCGGGCCGCGCCCACCGAGGCCGACGCGCTGCTGCAGGCGAAGCAGTACCTCAAGCAGCTCTACCGCTCCCTCGCCGACCAGGGCCTCCTCGACGCCAACGACTTCGCGGCCCTCGCGCGCTTCGCGGCCGAGCGCGCGCACGACTTCGAGCTCCCGCGGGAGCTGCGCCCGAAGAACGCCTACAACCTCCTGCGGCTGCTGGCCACGGCGGAGCGCTGGCTGCGCGAGGGCGAACCCGTCTTCGAGATGAGCGGCGCCTTGCGCACGCGCCTGCTCGCGATCAAGGCCGGCGAGGTCCCGCTGGCCGAGGTGCTCGCCGAGGCCGAGTCGATGACCCCGGCGCTGGAGGCGGCCCGCGACGCCTCGAAGCTCCCCGCGCGCCCCGACGTGGCCCGCGCCGACGCGCTGCTGCGCAAGGTCGGCGAAGAGCTCGCGGCCCGCTGGGTGGGACGGTCACCAGGGCCCTTCGGGGCCGACGCGCCGACGCCGCCCGAGGTCACGTGGAGCGAGTGATCGACCCGGAGTTCGGCGAGGCGCGTCGCGCCGCGGTGGCCCAATCTCTCGCCGAGGAGGGCGCGCGGCGGGCGCACCTCGTCGTGGCCCTCGCGGGCTCGTGGGGCTACGGCTTCCCGTCGCCGCGGAGCGACGTGGACCTCAAGGCCGTGCACGTCACGCCCACCGCCGCGCTGCTGGGCTTCACGCCGCCAGAGCCCGCGGTGGAGAACATCCGCACGCTATACGGGGTCTCGGTGGACTACTCCTCCAACGAGGTCGCTCAGGTGCTCACGGGGGTGCTCGCGGGCAACGGAAACTACCTCGAACGCCTGCTCGGCGCGCGGGTCGTGACCGCGTCGCCGGAGCTCGCGACCCTCCAGCCCCTGGTGCAGGACTGCTTGTCGCGCAGGGTGATCCGTCACTACCTGGGCTTCGCCACGGGCCAGCGACGGCTCTTCGAACGGGAGCCCACGGTGAAGCGCCTGCTGTACGTCGCGCGCACCGCCCTCACGGGCGCGCACCTCTTGCGAGAGGGGGCGCTGGTGGGGGACCTCGGCGCGCTGCTCCGGCGCGGGGGGCACGACGCCTTGCTGGCGTTGCTGGAGGCGCGGCGCGGGGGCGCGGCCGACGGTGACGAGGCCCTGCGTGCGCGTTGGTCCGAGGCGCTCGACGGGATGCTCTCGGACCTGCAGCGCGCGCACGACGAGAGCCCGCTGCCGGAGGCGCCGCGGGGGCACGACGCGCTGCTGCAGTGGCTGCTCGATCTGCGGCGGGCGCGCTTCGGCCCGGCCGCGATGCGCTATTGACCGGGCGGGTCGAACGGGGTCCACTGACACGGATGCTCTCGCACGAGGGCGCGAACCCCGCGGAGCTCGCGCCGGGGGCGCGCCTGGGGCGCGCCTGGGTCCATATCAGGTCGTGCGCACCCTCGGCGTGGGGGGCTTCGGCGTGGTGTACGAAGCCCGTCACGAGTTCACGGGCGCGCGGGTCGCGCTGAAGGTGCTGCACCCGCAGCACGCGCACGATCCGCGGGTGCGTGAGCGCTTCGTGCGCGAGGCCCGCGCCGCCGCCGAGGTGCGTCACCCGCACGTGGTGGAGATCTACGAGGTCGGCGAGGCCGCGGAGACGGTGTACATCGCGATGCGCTACCTGGAGGGCCCGAGCCTCGCGGCGCAGATCGACGCGCACGGCGCGATGGCCCTCGCCGACGCGCTCGACGTGATGCTCCCCGTGCTCAGCGCCGTGCAGGCGGCGCACGAGGTCGGGATCATCCACCGCGACCTCAAGCCCGACAACGTCGTGCTCGCGCGCGAGGACCACCGCCTGCACCCCACGCTCCTCGACTTCGGCATCGCGAAGCTCAGCGACGCCTCGGTGGCGATGACCCAGACCAACATGGTCTTCGGCACGGCCCACTACATGTCCCCCGAGCAGGCGCGCGACACCAAGACGGCGTCGGCGCAGAGCGATCTCTGGTCCCTCGGGGTGATGCTGTTCGAGTGCGTCACGGGGGACGTCCCCTGGCCGGGAGAATCCCTCGTGGCGGTGCAGATCCACATGTTGGAGCACGCCGAGGTGAGCGCCCGACAACGGGTGCCCGCGCTGCCCGAGTCCTTCGACGCGGCCCTCCGCGGGGCGCTCCGCCGCGATCCCGCGGAGCGGTATCCCTCGGTGCGCGCCTTCGCCCTCGCGCTGCTGCCCTTCGCCCGTTCATCGACGCGCCTGAAGTGGGCCAACGCCTTTGGCGCGAGCCGCACCGACCCTGAGTCCGATGCGCCGACGCAGCCGCTCGTGCCGCCGCCGACCGCGGCCCTCGGGGTCGAGGTTCCGGTCGCACCCGCGCCGCCCCGCGCCGGTCGTCGACGCTTCGTGCCGGCGCTGCTCACGGGCCTCGTGCTCACCACGGCCGCCCTCGGCGGGTGGAGGTTGCTTCACAGCGCGGAGCCCGCGCCCTCGCCGACGCCGCGCCCGGCGATCGCTCCGCCTGCCCCGGTCCCGCCGCGGACCGCTGCGGCGATCCCGGCGCCGCCGCCGCGCGTGGCCTCGCGCCCTGCTCCTTCGGTCGCGCCCGTCGCAGTGGTCGCGCCCGTGCGGCCTGACGCGGGCGCGCCCGGGGCCGAACCTGTGGTTCGTGCGCCCGTGCCCGACGAGCGCCCGCGGCATCGACGGCGTCCGCGCACGGGCGTTCCCATCCTCTGACGGTCTCGCGAGGACGGCGGGCGTGCAAAGCCCTCGCGAGCGGGGCATCATTCCGCGTCTCTTCGTGGGGTGTGACTGCCTTGAACGCCTGGAAATGCTTCCTCCCGTTCCTGTTGTTCGCGGCGCCCGCGCGCGCAGACCTTCTCGTGCGCCGACGCCGACGCCGAGGAGCAGCGCTCGCAGACGCTGCGCGAAGAGGGGCGCGACCTCGATGCCGTGCGCGTGCTGGAGCAGGTCGTGGGGTGCGAGCGGACCCCGCGACGCGTGGGTCGGTTGGGACTCGCCGAGGCGGCGGCGGGTCTCTGGGTGCCCGCCGAGTCGCACCTCGCCGAGGCGCTGCGCGGGAGTGACCCGTGGGTGCGTCGGGTGCGTCGCGACCTCAACGCGCAGCTCGCGCGGGTGCGGGAGCACGTGGGCAACCTCGAGGTCATCATGAACGCGCCGCGTGGCGAGCTGCGCATCGGCGGCACGGTCGTGGCCACGCTCCCGATGCGCGAACCGCTGCGCGTGCCCTCGGGCGCGCTCACCTACGAGGTGCTCGCGACGGGGTTCGTGCGCGAGGTGCGCCGCGTGGAGATCACGGCGGGCGTCGAGGTCCTCACGCGCGAGAACCTCGCGCTCACCCCCGAGCCGGTGACGCCGCCCGTCGTCGCGCCGCCGCCGAGCCCGCCGCCGGTCGCAGCGCCACCGCCAGCGCCGGTCGTCGTCCCGCGCGAGATCGAGCCGCCGACGACGCCCTTGCCGCCGCCGAGTGCGCGCGGCGGCTGGATGCGACCCACCGCCATCGCCGCGACCGCGGTGGGCGGCGCGCTGCTGGTGGGCGGCGCCGTGGCGCTGGTCGTCGGCGCGGGCGCGGCCGAGACCTACAACGACAACACGCGGTGCTTCGTGCTCGGGCGCGGGAGCCGCGGGACGCAGTGCGGGTCGGAGCGGTCCACCGCAGAGCTGATGGGCGCGCTGTCGGTGGCGGGATTCGTCGGCGGCGGACTGCTCGCGGCGGCGGGCGTGATTCTCTTCGTCGTCGCGCCCTCATCGCCGCGCGCGGTCGGGGTGACCGTCGCGCCGGGGCCGGGTGACCTGGGTCTCTCGCTGGGAGGAAGGTTCTGATGTCGCTGCGCCGCAACGGGTTGTTCGTGGTGCCAGTGATGCTCGGGTGCTGGACGCTCAAGCCCGCCGACGAGGTGCCCGACGGGGGGGCCGACGTCGCGCGCTCGGACGTCGGCGCGGACGTGGCGTCCCGCGACGACGTGAGCGACGCCTCGCAACAGGACCTCGCTTCCATGGACGCGGTGCGCTTCGACGGGGGGATGGACGCGGGGCCGTCTGACGTCCCGATGGACGCGGTGCGCTTGGATGTGAGGATGGACGTCCTACCGATCGACGTCCCGATGGATGCGGCGCGCTTCGACGTGAGAATGGACGTCGCGCCGGTCGACGCGCCCGACGTCATCGTGCCGGTCGACGTGCCGGTGACGATCCCGACAGGCCTGCGGCTCATCGGTCCACCCGTCCTCTCCACCGTGGCCGATCGTCAGCCTCGATTGAGCTGGAGCGGGAACGTGTCGGGCCTGACGCTTGCCGTGTGCCGCGACCGGGACTGCAGTGCACCGGTCTACACGGCGCTGGTCAACGGGACCGAGCATCTGTTGACCGCCGCGCTGGTCCCTGGGGTGTACTTCTGGAACCTCCGACGCCCCGGCAGCGGTCAGGTGATCTCGGCGACGTGGCAGTTTCGGGTGCCCAACGTCAGCAATCGGCGGCCGGGCGTGCCCACCGGGGTGAGCCATCGGGACATGGACAACGATGGCTTCGCTGACATCGCGCTCGGCGCACCAGGGCCGTCTGGCGGGACCGCGGGGGGCAGCGTGCAGGTGCACTTCGGGGCGGAGTCGCCCTCGATGGCGCCAGGGCTGACACGTGCGGGCCCCCTGGGAACGAGCGGATTGGGCTATGGCTGGAGCCTCGCGTGGGGTGACTTCAACGGCGACAACCTCGCCGATCTGGCGGTGGGCAGCTTCGACCCGATGCGCAACCCTCAAGGGAGCATCGATGCGCTCTACGCCGGTGCCGGACGCACGTTCTCCACCGCGTCGCAGGTCCTCGCCGTCGGCGCGGTCGCGCCGTACTTCTTCCCCTACAGCATGGCGACAGGAGATTTGAACGGAGACGGCCGCGACGACCTCGCGGTGGCCGCCGCCGGCGGCATTGGGCAGGTGCAGATCCATCTCGGCGGCTCCCTCGGCCTCAGCGCGTCGCCTTCGTTGGTGATCCCGGGCCCGCAGGGGCGACCCGTGGCCTTCGGTGCGGCCACGGCGGTGCTGGGCGATGTCGACGGCGACGGCTACGGCGACCTGCTGGTGTCCGATGGCTGCGACGCTTCGACGAATGATGGCGACCCCCCGGTGTGCTTGCCCACGGCGCAGGGTCGCATGCACATCTTCTTCGGCCGCGCGAACTGGACCACGGTGGACAGCGTGCGGGTCACGATCGAGGGCGATCCCTCGGGGCGGCTCGGCCGCTCGGTCGCGCCCGCGGGCGACGTGAACCGTGACGGCTACGCGGACTTCATCGCCTCGGGGACGACCGGCAACGACAAGGCCCTCTCCGGCATCGTTCACCTGTATCTCGGACGTTCGCGCGCGCTGTGGTCCCCGTCGGTCCGACCGGCCGCGTCGCTGCGGGGCACCTTGGGGTCCCAGTTGCTGGGCGTCAGCGTCGCGGCGGCGGATGTGAACCGAGACGGGTTCACCGACATCCTCGCGGGGGCGCCGGGTCGCGCGGGGACCGTGGGTAGCTACCAGGGCAGGGTGATGGTCTGGCTCGCGAACGGCACGGTCGGGTACAACGCGGCCGTGGAGCGATCACCCGATGGCACCCTCGGTGGGCTCTACGGTCAGGTCGTCGCCGCGCCCGGCGACGTGAACGGCGACGGACACGCCGATGTGCTCGTGACCGCGCCGATGGCTCCCGATCGGACGGTCTCGCAAGGGCAGGCCTTTCTCTGGGCGAGCCCCACCGCGCGATTCCCTGGGACCGACCCCTCGTTGGTGATTCAGGGCGGCCCCGCAGGGGGCTGGCTGGGTCGCGCCGCCACGCGCTGACAAAAGACGAGGTCCCGCGTCGCGCCTCCCGCGATGCGGTCCGCGGCCCTCACGGGAGCGCAGCGCATGCCGGTGCGGGTGATTGCGTATCTCCGGGGTCCGTCGTCGGAGGGGCCGTGATCACCCGTCGACCCGTCAGGTCTCACAGCGCCGCATCGGGAATGGTGTCCAGCGCCGCCCTGCGGTCCACCCGGAGAAGGTCCATGAAGCTCTCGCTCGCCTCCCTGCTCCTCGCCCTCGCCCTCTCGCCCTTCGCCGCCAGCGCGCAGCAGATCCTCACGAACGCGCCGCCGCCTCCGCCGATCCCTGAGACCCAGGGCGCCGCGCCCTCGCCGCAGCACGTGTGGGTCGGCGGCTACTGGACCTGGAGCGGCGCGCAATACACCTGGACCCAGGGACACTGGGAGGTCCCGCAGCAGCAGGGCAACGCCTGGGAGGCGCCCGCGTGGGAGAACCAGGGCGGGCGGTACCGCTTCCGGCCCGGGCGGTGGTTCCGCCGCGGCGCCCCGGGCGTGCAGGCCGGCGTCGGGGTGCAACCGGGCATGCAGCCCGGGACGCAGGTGAACGTCGGCGTGCAGCCGGGCATGCAGCCCGGGGTGCAGCCCGCGCAGGGCACCGTCTGGGTGCAGCCCAACCCTCCGCAGGGGATGCAGCATCCCGGGATGGGGATGCAGCATCCCGGGATGGGGGTGCAGCATCCCGGGATGGGGGTGCAGCATCCCGGGATGGGGGTGCAGCTTCCCGGGATGCAGCAGCCCGGGATGCAGCAGC
>JBILLI010000085.1:0-16209 GCA_044376155.1 Polyangiales bacterium | reverse complement strand
CGCCCTGTGGAGCGTGTGGGCGCGCGAGACCCTCGGGGATCTCGAACGCACCGCGCACTACCAACAGACCCCGGATGCGTCGCGCGCGGAGATCACCGCCCTCGCCCTCGCGCACCACCTCGTGAGCGCGTACACGTCCTTCGTCGCCGTCGACACCTCCGAGCGTGTGGGCAATGGGGCGCCGCGCACCGTGAACCAACCCCTCGATGGTCCGCAGGGGGTCAACCTCGGCGCCGCGGGTGGGGCCATTGGGACTGCCTTCGGCTACGGCGGTCTCGGGGTCACCGGACAGGGATGGGGCGGCGGCGGCACGGGCGCGGGCACCCTCGGTCTGGGGGGTGTGGGCACCATGGGGCATGGCAGCGGCCAGGGTTACGGTGCCGGCGCGGGGCGCGGGCTGGCGTCACGCGGCGTGGGGCCGAGCCTGCGGGCGGCAGCGCCCACCGTATCGGGCTCGCTGAACACCGAGGTCATTCGTCGCGTGGTGCTGCGCAACCTCGGGCAGGTGCGGCGCTGCTACGAGAACGCGCTGCGGGGCAATCCCGCGCTCATGGGGCGACTTGTGCCGAGCTTCACCATCGACGCCCAGGGGCGGGTCATCGCCGTGCGCTTCACCCTCAACACCCTCAACGACAACACGGTCACCTTCTGTGTTGAGGCCGCGCTGCGCCGCTGGATCTTCCCCGCGCCCGCGGGCGGGGTCACGGTGACGGTGAGCTATCCGATGAACTTCGCACCCGGAGTGTGAGAGACCCTAGGGCGTGCGTGGAACCGTCGCAGCGCTCGCCCTCTCGCTCCTGCCGTGCGCCGCGGAGGCGCAGCGGTGGTCCGTCGACGCGGCCGTGGGTGGGGATGTTTCATTGCACCCCGATCCGCGCGCCTTCGGCATCGTGGTGGTCGACGTGCGCGGGCAGGGCTTCGCCAACGGCGACCTACGCTTCACCCTCAACACCGACACCCTGCAGGTCGGACTCGAGAACATCGCGCTCTCCCCGCGGGTGCAGCTCAACGTGTTCGCGCGCGGTGAGGGCATCTTCGCGGGGATGCTCCCGACCTACCTCGCGCGCGGCGAGCGCATCGCGCCGCGGCAGTTCTTCGCGAGCTACGCCCAGGTCGCCGCCTCGGTGAAATGGCTCCCGCAGGACCACCACGCCCTCGAGCTCGTGCTCGGCGCGCGGCGGTGGTTCTTCACGGGCTACGACGACACCGCGATTCGCCTCCCGCCCGAGCCCTTCGTGTTTGAGCCCCGCCTGCGGTACGTCTACTGGGACCTGCGCACGCCCGAGGGAGACACGGGTCCCGCTGTGTTTCACCCGCGCTTCGAGGGCGTCGCCGCGGGTGTGGAGCTGGGCCTCGACCTTCGCGACGTCTCCCTCGACGCGCCCCCCGACACGGGCCTCGCGCTGCGCGCCCTGCGCGTGCGGGAGCGTCCGATGTTCGTGCGGCAGTGGATCCGGGCGGGGGCGAGGGTGCACCGACGGCTCCGCGTGCAGATCGAACAACAGGCCTCGTACGGCATCGACGAAGACGACCTCACGCGCCCGCGGGTGGGCGGGATGAACCCCTACGCCGTGCAGATCCCCGGGCTCCCGTGGCCCGCGCTGCTCTCCGAGCGCCTCGTCGCGGGGCTCGTGAGCGCGCATTGGCGGGTCGTGCCCCACACGGAGCATGAGCTCGGGGTGGCCTTCGGCGCAGGGGGATTCAACGACCCCGCGCGCCGCGGCGACCTCGACCGCTACGGCTTCTTCGCCGGCGCGGCCCTCTTCGCGGACTTTCGCTGGAGCCGCTGGATCGTGCACCTCCGCGGCGGCATCGCCCTGCCCAACGAGTGGCTCGACCGCGCGCCCCACGTCGGCGCCTTCGTGTCGGTGAGCCGATCCTGGCGTTGACAGAATATGTCACCCAGGGAGGTGCACATTCCCGCGGGATGGTGCATGAGTGCCCCTGAGGAGCACACAAACCCCATGAGCTTTGGACGAAACCCCCACGTGGCGAAGGCAGAACTCGCAGAGCAGAAGGCCCTCGCGGCGGGGGATGACACCGCCCGGAGCATGGCCTGGCGCGACGCCGCCCGCGCCTGGGACCGCGCCGCCGAGCGCGAGATGACCGACAAGCGCCGCGACGAGTACACCCGCCGCGCCGACGACGCGCGCCGCAACGCCGACGGCGAGAGCGCGCCCGCAGAGGAAGATCCCGCGCCCAACAACCTCACAACGCCCGTGCCCGCGCCTGTGGTGACGAAGCGCGTGTTGAACTGATCCTCACCCCGCGGGGGGAGCCGGGAGCGACTCCCAGAGCGTGCGCAGGTCGTCGGGCCAGGGCGCGCTCAGGGAGGGACCCCCGGGCAGCGCGACCTCGGCGCAGTGGAGCATCACCCGCCCCACGCCCAGCACCGCGCCGTTCGCCAGCGTGAGTCGCTTCGCGCCGCCGTAGGTGCGATCCCCCAACAACGGACACCCCGCGTGGGCGCAATGCACCCGAAGCTGGTGGGTGCGTCCGGTGCGGGGGTGCAGGACCAACCAGGCAACGTCGCCGCGGCGCTCGCGCAGGGTCATCTCGCTCTCGGCGCTCTCGGGCTCTCGACCGCCCACCAACCGTCGGTGCGCGTTGCGCGGATCCACCCCGATGGCTTCTCTCCACACCGCCGCGGGCTCATTCGGCGGGGGAGAGACCAGGGCGTGGTAGGTGCGAACGTACTTCCCATCACGCTTCACCTCCGCGGCGATGCGCGTGGCGTCGCGGGTGAGCGCGAAGAGCACCACGCCCGTGACGTCATAGTCGAGTCGAGAGAGGGGATGCAGCACATCCCCTTGCACCCCAAGGGTTTCTCTTAGGAGTTCGACCAGCGAGTGAGAGCCCTCGAGCGGCGTGGTGGTGATGCCCGAGGGCTTCTCCACCGCGAGCCAGCGGGCGTCGCGGAACAGCACCCGGGGGGCGGATTTCACGAGACCCCCATCCCCGGCCCTTCCCCCGCTTCGGGGGAAGGGTGGAGAACTTCGGTCGAACGAATGGTCCAGGCGACGTGGAGGGCCTGATCATGCAGCCAGTGCCGGGAGACTGGACCATATCCTCGCCCGCGGCTTTCCACCCTTCCCCCGAGGCGGGGGAAGGGCCGGGGATGGGCGCCACGACACACGAGCGCGCTGCAAATCAACTGCGTTCGCTCGCATGCACCCAGACGAGAACCCCCAACGAGTGGCGCTGCGGGGGCGGTCAAAAGCCGATCCCGAAGCGGGCCACGCCCATGGCCACGGGGGGCATCAGCGCGCCCGTGGCGTCGGCGAAGGCGCGGCCGGGGAAGAGCACGCCGCCCTGAAGTCCGCCCTCGAGGCGCACCCCGCCGCGCACGGGCACGCTGGCGTTCACGCCGAAATCGATCTCCAGGCCGAGGTCGCGCCGGGTGGGGTCCCCCCCGCGGTAGTTGCGCGCGGTGCCGTCGCGCTGCACCGACACCGGGTCGACCCAGTCGCTGCTCGCCATCGCGAGGACCAATCCCCCGCGGAGGTCGATGTAGCGCCCGAGGAACACCTGCGCGGTGGGATAGAGGTACACCGCGCCCGTGACACCGCCCGAGGAGGGCAGCAGGAACGCGCCGCGCGACGGACGGGCCGCGAGGGTGGGGTCGACGGAGATCGCCGCCGAGCGCGCGGTCTGCCACGCAATGACCTCGGGGAAGAGAATCAGCCCCACGCGGTGCGAGGGGTTGAAGGTCATGCGTCGCTGGGAGGTGTCGATGGGGTTGCGATCCCCGCTGGCCCATCCGCCTTCGAGGGAGACCCGGAACTTCCCCTCGCGCTCCATCCCGAGCTCGGCCACCGCGCCGTACTGCTCGATGGACTGCGAGTCGTAGTACTGCGTGCGCGCGGCGTTCGTGCTGCCCCAGATGCCGGCGAGCTCGAGGCCGGCCCAGACGCGTCCGGTGCGGTCGGGGGTGGGCCACTCCCAGCGCGCGAGCGCGTCGGCCACGAAGACCCCGAGGGTGTCACCGTTGCCGAAGCTCACGTCGCGGTACGAGAGCAGCGCGCCCACGCGCCGTCGGTCGCAGCGCGCGACGCACGTGTGGTCTTGATAGAACACCGAGAGCACCGCCTGCAGCGCGATGTCGCCGTCGACGAGGCGCGCGATGCGGTCGCGGTACACGATGTCACCCGCCACCGCGGCGACGATGTTCGAGCTGCGCCCGCCCGGACGCGTGGCGAAGGAGACCCGCTCCACCAGGTCGCCCATGCGGTAGTCGCCGAAGATGGGCATCGTGTCGCCGTCGTTGGCGAGGATGCCCAGACCCCACGAGAAGGCCTGCTGGCCGATGCGAAAGTTTCCGACAGGGGAGTCCCAGTCGAAGTACCCGGTGCGAATGTCGACCACGCCGAAGGGCAGCAGCTCGGTGCGCGGGTCGCGGGTGAAGGGCACCGACTGCGCCTCGTTGTCGGGCAGCACGGTGCGGGTGAGGTCGAAGCTGAAGTGCACGCGCAGGCGCTCGCCGAAGCGCAGGCTCGGGCGCAGCCGCACCCACCCCTCGAAGAACTGGTTCTGCCCGAGGTTCGGCGCCATGTCGGCGTTGCCCGGGGTCACCGCGAGGGGGATGTTGCTCAGCGCGCTGTAGCGCAGCTGCGCGTCGCCCGGGATGGTGATCCCGAAGGGGGGCGGGGCCTCATCTTCCGCGGGGGTCGCGGCGCGCGCGGAGGAGGTGGCGGGCGCGGGGCGCTCCTGGGCCGCGGCGGTCGCAGAGGCGAGCACGAGCGCGAGGCACGCCGAGGAGGGGAGACGCATCGCGGGCGACGCTACCGAAGAGCCCGCGGTGACAGCAAGGGCGCAGGTGCGCGATGCCGGGTTCAGCTCCGCGCGCGGCGTTCGGTCGGCGGCGCGCGCACGCCGCGACGTCCACCCCTGGGGCGAGACGGTGTATCGTCCGCGCCGTGCCGCGCGCCACGGTCCTCATCGTCGATGACGAGCCCAACATCGTTCGCACGGTGCGCAACGCGCTGCGCGTCGAGGGCTACGACACCGACTCCGCCGAAGACGGCGCGGGCGCGCTCGAGAAGCTCACCACCCGCAGCTATGACCTCGCGCTGCTCGACGTGCAGCTCCCGAAGCTCACGGGCCTCGAGGTGCTCCAGCGCGTGCGCGCGCAGGGCGTCGACACCCCCGTGATCATGATGTCGGGGCACGGGTCCATTGAGACCGCGGTGCAGTCCACCCGCCTCGGCGCGCGGGACTTCCTCGAGAAGCCGCTGAGCACGGACAAGCTGCTGTTGACGATCCAGAACGTACTGGAAGTCTCCCGTCTACAATCCCGGGTGGAGGCGCTGGAGGAGGTCCTCGGCGCGACGCGCACGCTCCTCGGCGACAGCGCGGTGATGCGCGACCTGCGCGAGCGCGTGCGGCTCGCGGCCACGGCCTCGGCGCCGGTGCTCATCACGGGCGAGCGCGGCACCGGCAAGGAGCTCGTGGCGCGGGCCATTCACGACGGCTCCAAGCGCGCCGAGAAGCCCATGGAGAAGCTCAACTGCGCGGCCGTCCCGCAGGACCTCATCGAGAGCGAGCTCTTCGGCCACGAGGCCGGCGCGTTCACCGGCGCCCTCAAGGCCCGCGCGGGCAAGTTCGAGCGCGCCCACGGCTCCACGCTCTTTCTCGACGAGGTGGGCGACATGCCCGCGTCGATGCAGGCCAAGCTCCTGCGGGTGCTGCAAGAGGGCGAGGTCGAGCGCGTGGGGGGCGGGCGCACCCTCAAGGTCGACGTGCGCGTGGTCGCCGCGACGAACCGCGACCTCGCGGGCGACGTCGCCTCCGGGCGCTTTCGCGCCGACCTCTTCGACCGGCTCCACGTGGTGCCCATCCACCTCCCGCCGCTGCGCGCGCGGCGCGACGACGTGCCGCTGCTGGTGTCGCACTTTCTCCCCGCCGCGTGCCGCACCAACGACCGCGCGCCCAAGGGGCTCACCCAGGGCGCGGTGAACCTCCTGCAGCGCTATGCGTGGCCCGGCAACGTGCGCGAGCTGCGCAACCTCATCGAGCGCCTGGTGATCCTCACGACCGCCGAGCGCGTCGACGAGGACGACGTGCGCGCGGCCCTCCCCGCGGGCGCGCTCTCGGGCGGCGGCGGCGGCGCGCGCGACGGGTACTACGCGCCGGGCGTGGCGCTCAAAGACATCCTCGAGGCGTGCGAGCGCGACGTGGTGGTGCGCGCCCTGGAGCACCACAAGGGCAACGCCACCCACGCCGCGAGAGACCTCGGGCTGGAGCGCAGCCACTTCTACAAGAAGATGCGCGCGCTGGGGATCAAGCGCCCCGGCGCGCAAGACGACGACGAAGGCGACACATGATCCGCGCGACGCTCTCTGTGCTTCTCTCCGTGACCGCGGCCTACGGCCTCGCGGCGTGCAGCGCCGACCCCGCCGGGGGTGACGGCGGCACCGCGCCGATGCCCCTCGCGCAGCCCCCGCCCTTGAAGCGCGCGCTCACCCCCAACGAGCCCGTGCGCACGATCGTGGTGCGCCACGAGGAGCGCGCCGGGGCCATGCGCCGCGACACCACCTGCGGGATCACCGCGCTGCTCTTCAACACCAGCGCCACCGCCGCGGTCACCGCCGCCACCATCGACCCGGGCACGGGCTGCCGACTCTTCGTGCAGGACCCCGACGCCGACCTCCAGCCCCAGCGCTGGCTCTGCGCCGGCGCGCTGAACATCAGCAGCGGCGCGCTCAGCACCACCTTCGGGCTGTGCCCCATGGGCGGCGGCCGCGTGACCTTCGACAGCGCCCTGAGCGGCTGCGGGAACATCGCCAGCGAGCGCACCGCGGCCCTCTCGTCGATGATGGAGATCGACGGCGACGCGCTGACCGACCTCAGCGCCACCGCGCGCTTCCCCGCCCCGGTGCGCATCACCGCGCCCAACGAGCTGGGCCTCGGGAGCTGGCCCGCCAACGGCCCCCTCGACGTGCGCTGGAGCAGCGTGGGCGCCACCAGCGCGCTGGTCACCCTGGAGCCCGAGACCCTCACGGCGACATCACCGCGCATCTACTGCCCCGTGGTGCTCAACGGCTACCTCCAGGTGCCCGCGTCGATGATCGACCAGGTGGGCCTCCGAAACATCACCACCCGCCTCAAGGTCTGGAGCTTCACCGACAGCACCGCCATGGCCGAGGGCGGGAACACCTACCGCGTGAGCGGCGCCATGGTGAGCAACTTCACCCTCCAGGGACGCATCTGATGTCACTGCGCTGCAAGGGTCTGTGCGTGTTTCTGGGGACGGTGCTGTGCGCCGCGGGGGCCTCTGCGCAGCCCGCCACGCCGCGCGCGCCGTCGCCCTCGGAGCTTCCCCCCTCGTCGCCGGTGCCCTCGCAGGGCGTGCTGGGACCGGCCTCGGAGACCCCGCGCTCGGGGCTCTCCTTCGGGTCGTACGGGCGCGTCACGGTGGCGAGCGACCTCCGCGGTCGCAGCGGTCGTCCCGCGAACCTCGTGGCGTTCGGTCCGCGCGGGGACCTCCCGAGCTACGCGGAGCTGCAGTTCAACTACGACACGCAGTTCGCGGGGGCCCACTGGCGCACGGTGATCACCCTCGCGCTCAACGAGCAGCTCTTTCACTTCACGGGGGATTTCAACGGCACCATCGCCGTGCGCAACCTCTACCTCGAAGAGACCGGCGCGCTGGCGTCGAACCTCTCGCTGTGGGTCGGCTCGCGGATGTACCGCGGCGACGACGCCTACCTCCTCAACTGGTGGCCCCTCGACAACCTCAACATGGTCGGCGGCGGCGCGCGCTGGGAGCCCGGGCGCAACTTCACCTTCGCCCTCGCCCTGGGGATGAACCGCCTCGACGACCCCTACCAGCTCCAGACGATCCAGGTCGCGCCGCGCTCGGGCTTCGGCCCCGCCACGGCCTTTCTGCTCGACCGCCCGCGCATCATCGAGAGCCTCAAGGCCACGTGGTTCTCCAACGGCCGCACCGCCCCCGAGGGCGTGAAGGTGTCGCTCTATGGCGAGCTTCACCAGATGGCCTCGGGCGTGCGGCAGATCAACGACATGGGCACGCGCGTTGAGCTCCCCGAAGACTCGGGGGCCGTGCTCGGCGCGCAGGTGGGGATCTACCGCCGCGCGAACTTTCTCAACCTCTTCGTGCGGTGGTCGCAGGGCCTCGGCGCGTACGGGGACCTGCGCGTGCCCGTGACGCTCACCACCGCGCGCACCTCGGCGCGGGCCGAGTCGCTCAACGTGGCCCTCGCGGGCAACTACGAGTCCGGGGCCTTCGGGCTCATGCTGGGGGCGTACTTCCGGTGGTTCCGCGACGCCGACGCCGGGGTGTTCTCGCGCGACTCGATGATGGAGGGCGCCGTCGTGGCCCGCCCCATGGTGTGGCTCGGCCAGCGCGCGGGCATCGCCGCCGAGGCGTCGTTTCAGCAGATCTCGTACAACGCGCTGGACCCCGTGACGGGCAACGGCGCGCTGCGCGGCTCGGCGTGGCGCTTCGGCCTCATGCCCTTCGTCTCCCCCGCGGGCCGCGGGAGCTACACCCGCCCGCACCTGCAGCTGATCTACCTCGCCACCGTGCGCGACGAGGGCGCGCGGCGCTTGTACGCGCCCGACGACCCCTTCTCGTTCAACGAGGTCGAGCACTTCCTCGGGGTCAGCACCGAGTGGTGGTTCAACTCGTCGTACCTGTGAGCGCGGCGAGCGCCGGGTCACGCCCGCGCGCGCGGTGCTAGTCTCCCCGCGTTCATGCGCGCCCGCGTCCCCGCACTCCTGCTCCTCTCCCTCGCGTCCTGCGCGTCGGTGCAGAGCGTCGTCGAGGTTACGGGCTCCCCTGGCGCACCCGGCCGCGGGCCGCTCCCGGTGTACTACGCCGTCGCGCCGCCCTTCCCGACGCATGAGGTCGGCGTCATCGACACGTACGGACAGGGCAACGGCGCCCACCTCGACGAGCTCCTGACCGACGCCGAGACCCGCGCCCGCGCGCTCGGCGCCGACGCGCTCGTGGTCCGCGGCGTGCGCACCGTCGCGCGCTATGTACCGCGCACCGAGTATCGCCCCTGCGGCCGCGGCTTCGGCATGCGCGGCGCGGGGATGTTCACCTGCCCCGTGCTCGTGAACACCCTCGAGGTCGACATGCACCTCCGCGTGGCCGCCGTGCGCCGCGGCGAGGCGAGCGACGTCGCACCACCCTGGCGGTCGGCCCCGAGCCTCGCGCCCGCGCCCTGGGGAGCCCCCCATGCGCCGTGAATTCTCGCTGCTCCTCGCGCTGCTGCTCTGCGCCGCGTGCGCGCACGTCGAGACCCGGGTGATGCGACTGGGCCCCGCCGCGCCGCCCCTCGCGGCCGGGTCGTTCGTGCTCGTACGACCGCCGCCCCTGGGCGCCGACGCGGTCGGGTCGCGCGAGGTCGCGCTGCTCGAGGCCACCAGCCACGGCGGCGATCGCGCGGCGGTGATCAACGCCCTGCAATCCCACGCCCGGCAGCTCGGCGCGAACCTCGTGCTCTGGATGCGCGAGGACTTCATCGACGGCTTCGGCCGGGTCATCGCCTCTGCGATCCGCACGCCCGCCGCGCGCTGATCCGCGCGTTGTTGCCGAAGCGCCGTTGCGCTGGGGGCTCCGCTGCGCTCACTGTGCCGTTCATGCGCGTGTTCGCCTGGGGTCTCGTGTCGATGCTGCTCCTCGGATGCGCCGAAGACCCTCCCCCATCGCGGCCCGACGCGACGGTCGCCGACGCGCCGACCGTCGACACGTCATCCGAGGACGTCTCCCCCGACGCGCCCGACGCGCCCGACGCGCCGCTGCCGCCGTTCTGCACGCCGCCCACGCCCGGCCCTGAGGCCCTGCGTCGGCGCAACGACCCCGCGCGCCCCGTGCTTCCCGGCAACCGCGGCGTGACCCCGGCGGGGCGCAGCCTGCGCCTCGGGGGCTTCCCCGTTGACCTCCGCGTGCACCCCCGTCTGCCCCTCGCGTACATCGCCAACAGCGGGTACGGCCGCCGCGCGGTGCAGGTGGTGCAGATCGAGACCGGCGCCGTCGTGCAGGAGGTCGTGCGGCCCGAGGTGTTCCACGGCATCGCGCTGAGCGCCGACGGGAGCTGGCTGTATCTCTCCGCGGGCAACGCCGGGCGGGTGGAGCGCTACCGCGTCGACGACGCCGGGCGGCTCAGCGCCGACGGCTCCGTCGCCGTCACGGGATACCCCGCGGGCCTCACGCTCTCGCCCGACGGCGCGCGCCTCTGGGTCGCGCAGTTGTTCGGCAACAGCGTCACCGAGATCGACCCCGCGGCCCTGAGCGTGCGCGGGTCGATCCCGCTGCCCTGGGGGGGATATCAGCTCCGCCACCTCCCCACGCGCAACGAGCTCTGGGTCACGGGCTACGCCGACCGCGAGGTCGCCGCCATCGACCTCAGCACCCGCGCCGTCGCGCGCATCGTGGTGGGCGGCAACCCCCTCACCCTCGCCGTCAGCGCCGACGCGTCCACCGTATGGACCGCCGTGGCCGACGGCGACGAGCTCGTCACCCTCGACGCCGCGTCCCGCACCGTGCGCAGCCGCACCGCGGTGGTGGAGCCTGGCGCCGAAGACAGCGCGGGCCGCCCCCTGCCCGCGAGCAGCCCGGGTGCGCTGGCCTTCGACGCCGCCAGCGGGCGTCTCTACGTGGCCCGCGCCGCGGACGCCGCGGTGTCGGTCTTCGAGGCCGCGACGATGCGACGCCTCGGCGCCATCCCGACGGGCTGGTACCCCACCGGGGTCGCCCTCGCCGGACCGCGCCTCGTGGTGCTCAACGCGAAGGGCGAGGGCGCCGGACCCCTGCTCGACTACGGCTTCGGACAGGAGTCGGGCAAGCAGCGCATGACAGGCACCGCGTCCATCGTCGACGACGTGATGGCCTACGACCTCGCCGAGGGCGCGCGCGTCGTCGCGGCCAACGTCGCCCGCCCGCGCGAGGTGCTGGGCTTTCGCTGCGACGGGACCTTCCCCGTGCCCGCGGTGGCCGGCGGCCCCACGCCGATTCGCCACGTGGTGCTGATCGTGCGCGAGAACAAGACCTACGACAGCGTGCTGGGCGACCTCGGGCGGGGCAACGGCGACCGCTCGCTGGTGATGTACGGCGAGAGCGTCACCCCGAACCTCCACGCGCTCGCGCGGCGCTTCACCGACCACGACAACTTCTACTCCGACGGAGAGACCTCGGTGCAGGGCCACCTCTGGCTCACGTCGTCGTTCGTGAACGACTGGGTCGAGCGCACCTGGCTGGAGGACTACCGCGGCGCCGGGGGCTTCTCCATGGACGCCGTGCTCGACCGCGGTCAGCCCGATTTCGGCACCTTCTTCACCCACCTCCTGCGGCACGACCGGCCGTTTCGCATCTGGGGCGAGGTGGTGGGCAGCACCGGGCAGTACATGGGCCGCAGCGTGTCGCGCAGCATCGACCTGGGCTTTCCCGGGATCTTCTACAACACCGACGTGCTCGACGTGGACAAGGCGCGGCACATCGCGCGGTACATCGCCGAGATCGACGAGCTGCCGCGCTTTCTCTACATCCTCCTGCCCAACGACCACACGAATGGCCTCGGCCCCGGGCGGCTCACCCCGGAGTCGATGGTCGCCGACAACGACGAGGCCACGGGCATCCTCGTCGACGCGCTCTCGCACTCGCGCTTCTGGCCCTCCACCGCGGTGTTCATCACCCAGGACGACACCCAGATCGGCGGCGACCACGTGGACTATCACCGCACCGTTCTGGTGGTCGCCTCGCCCTGGGCGCGCCCCGGGCACACCAGCTCGGTGCACACGTCGTTCCCCTCGCTGTTCCGCACGTTCGAGCTGATCCTCGGGGTGCCGCCGATGAACCGCTACGACGCCCACGCCACGCCGCTGTGGGACAGCTTCGGCACCACCCCCGACTTCACGCCGTTCACCGCCCTCCCGCGGCGCGTGCCCACGGCGCGCAACCCCTCGCAGCTCGCGGAGCCGCTGCGCGCGCGGCGCATGGATTTTCGCGGCCCCGACCGCAACCCCGAGCTCGGCGAGACGCTCTGGCGCGCGCGCTTCCCCGGTCGTCCCTACGCGCCCCACGGCCCGCTCTCGGAGCAGCTGGAGGAGAGCCGCGAGGAGCGCGACGCGCACGAGGCGGCGCTGCGGGCGTTTCTGCGCGAGGCGCGGCGGCACCCCGAGCTCGGGGTCGACCCGCGCGCGTTGCGACGCGCGCTCGCTCCGCGGTAACACTGCGCGCGTGAGCACAGCAACCGACGTGGTGATCATCGGCGCGGGCCTCGCGGGCCTGCGCGCGGCCGAACTCCTGCGCGACGCGGGGCGCGAGGTCATCGTGCTCGAGGCGCGCGACCGCGTCGGCGGGCGAACCCGCACGGAGTCGTGGGAGGGCGCGTCGATCGACCTCGGCGGGCAATGGATCGGCCCGGGGCAGCACCGCGTCGCCGCCCTCGCCGCGCGCCTCGGCGTCGAGACCTTTCCCACCCGCGTGGAGGGTGACCGCGTGGTCGACCTCGACGGCGCCCTCACCCGCGAGAAGACCGACGGGCGCTTCCCCTCCCTCGCGCAGATGGCGGAATCACTCGGCAAGCGCTACGTCGACGGCATCGCCGAGAAGGTCCCCGCCCTCGCGCCCGAGACCGCCCCCGACGCGCTGCGCCTCGACGGCACCGCCCTCGCGCAGTGGCGCGACCGGGTGCTCCCGGTGGAGTCGGTGCGGCGGCTCTTCGACGTGAGCGTGAAGACCGTCTTCGGCGCCGAGGCCCACTCGCTCTCGGTGCTGTATTTCCTCTGGTACCTCCAGACCGGCGGAGGCTACGGCGCCCACGTCGACGTGCGCGGCGGCGCGCAGGAGCGGCGCTTCGTGACCGGCGCGCAGACCCTCTCGCGACGTCTCGCGGAGCACCTCGGCGACCGCGTGCGGCTCTCGTCTCCCGTGCGCGCGGTGGTCGCGCGCGACGGCGTTCTCTCCGTGCGCACCGACGACGCGGAGTTCGCCGCGAAGCGGGTGATCTGCGCGACGCCCCCGACCCTCGCCGCGCGCATCGCGTGGGAGCCCGCCCTCCCCGCCGCCCGCGCGCGCGCCCTCGCGCGCATGCCCATGGGCGCCACGGTGAAGTTCGTGGCGATGTACGACCGACCGTTCTGGCGCGCGAAGGGGCTCTCGGGCGAGGCCGTGAGCGGCCGCGGACCCGTCTCGTACTGCGTCGACAACAGCAGCCACGACGACGGCCGCGCGATGATCCTGGGCTTCGTGGTGGGCGACGACGCCGTGCGCTGGACCGCGAGCTCCCCCAGCCGCCGCGAGGGCGACGCGCTGGCGCAGTTCGCGCGGTGGTTCGGCGACGAGGCCCTGCGCCCCATCGCCGTGCGCAGCCACGACTGGGCCGAAGACCCCTGGACCGGCGGATGCCCCGTGTGCAACCCCGCGCCCGGGGTGCTCACGGCCGAGGGCCCGCGCCTGCGCGACCCGCACGGTGCCGTGCACTTCGCGGGCACCGAGACCGCGAGCGCGTGGACGGGGTACTTCGAGGGCGCGCTGGAGAGCGGGGAGCGTGCGGCCGAGGAGGTCCTCGGGGCGCTGCGGGGGTGAGGGCTCAGCCCTGCGACGGGGGTGTGGGCTTCGAGCCCGGGTGAAAGCCCATGTTGTCGTCGAGGATCGCGGAGAGAAAGCCCGCGATCATCCCGTCGGCCACGCGGAGCCGGCGGGAGAGCTCGCGGGCGATGTTCAGCACCACCAGGAGGTACGCCCGCATGTCGCGGCGGTAGAGCCGGTCGAGGTCCTCGCCCTTGATGCACAGGAGGATCGCCGGGGCCAGGGTGCGCACCGTCGCGCTGCGGGGTTGCACGTCGAGGATGGACATCTCCCCCACCCAGCTCCCCGGGCCCAGCAGGGCCACACGCCCCTCGGTGCCGCCCTTGGAGCGCCGCAGGACCTCGAGCTCGCCCGAGAGCACCACGAACATCTCCCGGGCCTGCTCACCCTCGCGCATCACCACCGCGCCGGGGTCGAAGAGGGAGGCGTCGAGGGTGGCGGCGAGCTCCCGCAGCACCTCCTCGCTCAGCCCGCCGAAGAGGCCGATGTCTGCGAGCTGCTCGGGGCGCACCAGCGGGCGGGGAGAAATTGTGTCACTCACGGCGAGCGGGAGTCTATCCCGACGCGACCCGCAGAAGAAACGCCACCGACGCGCGAGTCCGCTTAGAATGCACATCCCCATGACCCGGGCGCGTGATCCGTGACGGCGCAGGACTCCCTTCGACCCTTCGGCCCCTACGAGCTGGTGCGACGTCTCGCGAACGGCGCCGTCGCCGAGGTCTGGCTCGCCCGCGCGCGCTCCGTCGCGGGCTTCGAGAAGACCGTCGCGCTGAAGATGATCCACGCGCGGCTGGAGTCCGAGCCCGGCCTCGCGCAGCTCCTCATCGACGAGGCCCGGCTCACCTCGATGCTCAGCCACCGGAACATCACCCAGGTCATCGACCTCGGTCACGTCGACGGGCGCCACTACATCGCCATGGAGTACGTCGACGGGATGGACCTCGCGCGCGTGCTCAAGCGCTTGCGCAACAAGGAGATCCAGCTCTCACCGCGGGTGGCGGCGTTCATCGTCCGCGAGGTCGCCGAGGGCCTGGAGCACGCCCACCGACGCACCGACGCCGACGGCGAGGCGCTGAGCATCGTGCACCGCGACGTCTCCCCCGCGAACATCCTCGTGTCGTTCGACGGCGAGGTGAAGCTCTCGGATTTCGGCCTGGCGCGCTCGACCTCGCGCAAGCAGGCGACGCAGGCCGGGGTGATCAAGGGCAAGTACGCGTACATGTCCCCCGAGCAGGCGCGCTCGCAGCCCGTCGACGCCCGCGCCGACATCTTCTCCGCTGCCGCGGTGCTCTACGAGCTCCTCACGGGCATGGCCCCCTACCCCGACGCGGCCCTGCCGGTGCTGATGGAACGCGTCACCCGCGGGGTCATCGACCCCCCCGAGCGGCACCGCGGAGACATCCCCGACGCGCTCCTCGCGGTGCTACGCCGGGGCCTCGCGCCCGACGCCGCGCAGCGCTACCCCAACGCCCGGGCCTTCGCCGACGCCCTCAACGCCTGGCTCTACACCCAGGCCCCATCGCCCGAGATGGAGCTCGCGCGGGTGTTGGAGTCGGCCATGGAGGGCGCGCGCAACGCCGTCGGCCCCCTCGGCGCGCTCATCGTCGAAGACGACTCCGACGAGATCACCGACATCGAGGCGCACAAGAAGATCCGCCAGCGCATTCGCGAGGAGACCGGCGAGATCGAGGCCCCCCCGCCCGAGCCCGAGCCCGAGCCCGAGCCCGAGCCCGAGCCCGAGGGGGAGGCCCGCACGGTCTTCGAGCCCGTCGACGTCGAGGCGCTGCAGCGCATGGCCGCGGCGATGTCGTCGCAGCGCGCGCCGGCGCCGGCGCCGCGCCCTGAGGTGTCGCAAGCCCCTGTGCGGCAAGCACCTCCGCCCCCTCGCGCCCCGTTCCGGGAGCCCGAGGTGGAGGTCTCCGACGGCGTCTCGTCGACGGTGATGTTCGACGGGGTGATGCCCGGGCTGCTCCCGCCCGCGGGACCCGGACCGATGGGTCCGCCGATGCCCGCGCCGGGGGCCATGCCCACGATGTCCAACGGCGCGCTGTGGGGTGCGGCGCCCTCTCCCCAGCACCCGCCCGTCGCGCCCCCGCCCGCGCCGACGTCCCCGCGCGGCGCGATGTGGCTGTTGGTGGCGGGCCTCGTCGCGCTGACGAGCGCGGCGCTGATGATCGGGGTGCTGCTCCGCGGACGCTGATCGCGTGATAGCGTGCGCGGGCCATGAACCTGCGGCCCGTCGGCGCTTCGCTGCTCCTCACGCTCACCGGCTGCGTCGGGCTCATCCTCGACGGCGCGCCGGGCGGCGACGGCGCGGTCGCGCGCACCCCCGACACCGGCGTGCGCATGGACATGCGCACCCTCGACCTCGACGTGCCCCCGGGGGAGGACGCGGGCAATGCCCTGCCGGGTGAAGACGCCGGGGCTCCCCCCCGCGCAGACACCGGCGTGCGCCCGCCGAACAACTGCCCCACGGGTCCCGCAGTGGCGACCCAGGCGGTGCCGGCCTTTCCGGGCGCGGAGGGCTTCGGCGCGACGGCCACGGGCGGGCGCGGCGGCGGTGTGTGTGTGGTGAGCAACCTCAACCCGAGCGGCGCGGGGAGCCTCGGGCAGTGCCTCCAGACCCGGGGTGCGCGCTTCGTGGTGTTCCG
>JBILLI010000627.1:0-4645 GCA_044376155.1 Polyangiales bacterium | reverse complement strand
TGAGCCCCACGGGGGCGGCCGGCCACGGGGGCGGACCGGCGAAGGCCTCGTCGTCGTCGAGCGCCGCGGCCAGCGCGAGGTCTGTTCGTGCTCGAACGACCGCCAGGGGCCCGTGGGGGTCTTCCACCGCGAGGGGGATCACCACGGCCCGCACGCCCTCTCCGTGCACCAGGTGCTCCAGCGCGGCGTGGCCGAAGAGCAGCACCCGCGCGCGCCCCTCGCGCACGATCTCGCCGAGGGCGCGGTCGTTCAGGTCGCGGGTGAGTGTGTCAAGATCCCCTGGGGCGCAGAGGGATAGCGCGCCTCCCTCGTCGAGCAGGGCGAGGGCGTCTTGCGCGCGGGTGCGGGCGTGGGTGTCGTCGCCGCGGCGCGCGCGGTCCTCGTGCAGGCGGCGCTGCCGGGCCGAGAGCCGTGATTTCGCCCGCGGGAACGACGCCCACACGAGGGCGTTGAAGAGGTCGTGCCAGTTCTCGGGCCGCGTGGGGATCTCTCCGCGCGCGTCGATGACCACGTCGTAGCGCTCGCTCACGGGCCGCGGCGGGGCCTTGCGGGGGCGCACGCTGCGGTCCTCGACGAGGCGGTACCGCCCGCCCTCGCGCGGCGGGAGGAGCGCACCGAGGCGCGCGTCGAGGTCGCGCACCGCGGGGAAGGCGTCGAGGTCGCGGAGGGTGTGGAGGGCCGGGGCGACGCCGTCCATGCAGGGCGCGTCGAGGCATCCGCGCAGCGCGGACCACGGTCGGGGGTGCTGCCGCGGAAGGGGCAACGGACCCTCAGCGCCGCGGGTGACACCCGCGCGTGATCTGCTCCCGCCCGCTCGGACGGATCACGTACAGCGTGTCGCACACCGGCGCCTCGGGGGTGCAGTCCATGTCGGACTGACAGACCCCGGTGCAGTACCCCGCGGTCATGCTGGTGGGCAGGCAGAGCACGTTCTGGCAGGTCGACATCGCCGGGTTGCACGTGCCGCCGATGGGCGTGGTGGCGGTGGTGGAGGCCGCGCGGCAGACGAAGTCCATGCGGTCGGCGAGGTAGTTCAGCAGCGGCGCGCAGACGAAGCCCGTGGGGCAGTCACCGCCGCGGCCGCAGCGCTGGTTGCACACGCCGATGGTGGTCACGGGCGCCGAGGTGCTCGTGCGGTAGAGGATGTTCGTGCACACGTAGCCCGCGCGCACGCCGCTGCACAGCGCGTCGCCCGCGTCGCCCACGGGGCAGGGCACGGTGCACCGCCCGTTGCTGCACACGCCCGTGCGGCACGACGACGCGTTCATGCAGGGCGTGCCGAGCTCACCCATGCCCGCGGGCGCCGCGCAGCGGAAGCACCCGCGGCCGCCGGTGCACTCCTGCACGCCGATGCAGGACTGTCCCGCGGGGCAGTCCGAGGGCTGGGTGCACTCGTTCATGTCGCGCATGGCCGGGAGCACACACATCCCCGACTGGCACTGCCCGCCGCCCGCGCAGGCGTTGTTCGCGCAGCACATCTGCCCGCTCATCCCGCAGGGCGGCAGCGGCGGGAGGTCGCTGGTGGGGAAGGGGACGTCCGTGGGGGTGAAGGGGATGTCGGCGCGCATGACGGGGACGTCACCGGTCGTCGCGGGGACGTCCATCTCGGGGATGGGCGCGTCGACGGGGGCGCCCGCGTCGCTGGGGGTGAAGGTGTCGGCGGGGGCCACGCCCGCGTCGGTAGGGGTGTTGTCGCGCACGCACATCGGCGCGGCGCCCGCGGTCACGCAGCGCTCGCCGTTGCCGCAGGGGGGGTTGCACGCCTGTACGCAGGCGCCGTTCACGCAGACGAAGTCCGCGCGGCACGAGGGCACGCAGGTGACGGCGTTGGAGGAGCTCTCGCCGCACCCCAGCGCGGCGACCAGGACCGAGAGGAGCCAGAGGGTTCGCGTGCGTGCCATACCCTTCACGGACTACCATGCGCGCGTTGCGCCGCGAAGCCTCCCGCCTGTTGCCCGTGATGGTGCTCTGCACGGTGAGCGTCGCCCTGCTCGGCCTCGTGCCCGGCCGTCGGCGGCGTTGCCCGGCGGGCAGCGTGTCGATCGCGGGCATGTACTGCATCGACGCCTACGAGGGCAGCCTGCTGGAGCTGCTCCCCCGCGGGCGCACCCATCCCTGGAGCCCCTACCTCCCACCCGAGCGGGACCGTCGGTACCGGGCGCGGGCGCAGCGTGGGGTGACCCCGCAGGGGTACATCTCGCAGGTGGCCGCGGGGCGGGCGTGTGCGGCCGCGGGCAAGCGTCTGTGCACCGAGGTCGAGTGGGAGCGGGCGTGTCGGGGTCCGTCGCCGTCGCAGTGGCCCTATGGTCCGGCGTACCAGCGCGGTCGGTGCAACGACGGGCGCGAGGGCCCGGTGGGCCGGGTCTTCGGCCGCGGTGATGTTTTTCACGAGCGGGAGATGAACGATCCGCGGCTCAACCAGCTCCCGGGCACGCTCGCGCGCAGCGGCGCCCACGCGCGGTGCCGCAACCGCTATGGGGTTTTCGACATGGTCGGCAACCTGCACGAGTGGACCGCCACGGTGCGCAACGGGCGCGGGGTGTTCCGCGGCGGGTACTACGTCGACGTGCGCATCAACGGCGACGGCTGCGGCTACGCGACGCGCGCCCACGGCGTCGGCTACCACGACTACTCCACGGGCTTTCGCTGCTGCGCGGATCTCTGACGACCCTACTGCGTGAAGCGGTGCCAGGCCTCTTCGTAGTACCGCACGAGGACCTGGTTGTTCAGGCGGTTCACGTCGACGTCCACGCGCGCCATGTCGGGGGGGAACGCGGTCATCCCGCGCCAGCCCTCGGGGGTGAGGTAGCGCAGCCCTGGGGGGAGTGATCCCAGCGGCGGCGGCGGTCGCCCGTTGCCCGCGCGCACGTAGCCCCACTCGCCGAACGACGGCACGAAGGCGTGGTAGGGCTCGGTGACAAAGCCCGCGGAGGTCATCGTGCGCTCGACGCACCAGAACGCGCGGCGCGCGACGAGGGCCGACGACGACTGCACCACCACCACGGCCTCGTCGGTGAGGCGCGCGCGCAGGAGCTGGTAGAAGCGTCGGGTGTAGAGCTTTCCGAGGGCGAAGTTGTTGGGGTCGGGAAAGTCCACCACGGCGACGTCGTAGCGGTCGGTGCCGCGCGTGAGCCACACCATGGCGTCGTCGTTCACCACCGTCACGCGCGGGTCGTGCAGGGCGTTCTGGTTGAGCGCGCGCAGCCACGGGGCGCGGCGCGCGAGGGCGGTCATCGCGGGGTCGAGGTCGACCAGGGTCACCGCGGACACGTCGCGGTAGCGCAGCACCTCACGCGCCGCGAGGCCGTCACCGCCCCCGAGGATCATCACCTTCGTGCGGCGCGGCGCGGCGGCGAGGGCGGGGTGCACGAGGGCCTCGTGGTAGCGGTGCTCGTCCCAGCTCGCGAACTGGAGGTTGCCGTCGAGGAAGAGGTTGGTCCCGCCGTGCTGACGGGTGACCACGATGCGCTGGTAGTGGGTCTGTTCGGCGTAGAGCACAGGGCCCAGGGAGACGTCCTCGTCGGCCTGGCGGCTCAGGCGAAACGACCCGACGAAGAGCGCGACGAGGGCCGCGGTGGTGAGCGTGATGCGACGGCGGGCGTCGTCGCGCGGACCGAGGTCGGGGCCGAGGGCGCGCAGGGCGGCGAAGCCCGAGAGCGCGTTGGCGAGGCCGAAGGCAACACCCGCGCGGAGGGTGCCGAGGCGCGGCAGGGCCACGAGGGCGAAGAGCAGCGAGCCCACGAGGGCGCCGGCGTACTCCACGCCGAGCACGCGCGCGAGGAGGGTGCGGAGGTCCACGCGACGTCGCAGAACGCGCAGCAGGAGAGGGACTTCGGCGCCGACGAAGAGTCCCGTGAGGAAGACCATGAGGTAGAGCACCCCGTGCAGCCACGCGCCGCGCCCGTAGGCGAGGAACACCATGGGCGCGGTGGCCCCGCCCGCGAGGGCCGCGGCGAGCTGCGCGTCGAGGAGCCGTCGCCCGGGCTGCTCGGTAACGTGTCGGGTGAGCCACGCGCCGACGCCCATGGCCGAGAGGTGCGCGCCCACCACGGTGGCGAAGCGGGTCACGGAGTCGCCCGCGAGGTACGACGCGGTGGTGGCGGCCACGAGCTCGAACACCAGCCCGCAGGTGGAGAGCGCGAGCACGGTGAGGTAGAGCGCGAGGGCTTGCACGAGGGCGGGCGCAGGACGCTATCCCATCGCGGGGGTGGGTCAACCGCGGAGGTCAGCCGCGCGTGGGCGCGGCCTCGCACGCAACTTCGACACGGCGTGACCTCACCCCACGCGATACAAGCGGCCTTGACGTCCCCTCTCACACCCCAACCCCATGCCTTTCAGGGCCTCACCGACCACGTGGCCCCGCGCGAAACTGACCTCTTTCCAAGGCAATTTGCGCGGAACGATGCCCTGCTGTCGGTGGACCGGGGTTTCGCGCCTGCGGGCGTTGCGGGGATGGCCAGGGCATTGAGGGCGCGCGCACCCCGGGCAACAATTTCCGGTCGCGCGTTGCGCTCCAAGGCCTTCGCGGAGGCACGTGGGATGAGTGCCTTCGAAGCTCCGGGGCTCCGTCTGCACCTCGCGATGCCCATGAGCGCATCGCGCGCGAAGCCATCGGAGCGCGCAGCGCGACCGGAAATTGTTGCCC
>JBILLI010000626.1:0-4655 GCA_044376155.1 Polyangiales bacterium | reverse complement strand
CCCAACGTCTTCGTGATGGGACAAGACGTCGCCGAGTTCGGCGGCGCCTTTCGCGCCACCAAGGGGCTCTACGAGCGCTTCGGGCGGCTGCGGGTGATCAACACCCCGCTGTGCGAGAGCGGCGCCGTGGGCGCGGCGCTGGGCGCGGCCATGCTGGGCAAGCGACCCGTGGTGGAGATGCAGTTCGCAGACTTCGTCTCGTGCGCGTTCAACCAGATCGTGAACAACGTCGCGAAGACCTACTACCGCTGGGAGCGACCCGTGCCGATGGTGATCCGCCTGCCCTACGGCGGCGGCGCGGGCGCGGGGCCCTTTCACTCGCAGTGCGACGAGGCGTGGTTCACCCACGTCCCCGGCCTCGCGGTGGTGGCGCCGTCCACCGCCCGCGAAGCGCTCGGGATGCTCAAGGCCGCCATTCGCGACCCCAACCCGGTGATCTTCCTCGAGCACCGCTTTCTCTACCGCCGCGAGAAGGACGACCTCCCCGACGACATCGACCACCTCACGCCGCTGGGCAAGGCGAAGGTCGTGCGCGAGGGGCAGCACATCACCGTGCTCTCGTACTCGGTGAGCCTGCACGACAGCGTCGCCGCGGCCGAGACCCTCGCGAAGGAGGGCGTCTCGGTGGAGGTCGTGGACCTCCGCACCCTCATGCCCCTCGACGAAGAGACCGTCTTCGCGTCGTGCAAGAAGACCGGCAAGGTGCTGGTCGTGCACGAGGCCACCGAGACCTCGGGCTTCGGCGCCGAGCTCGTCGCCCGCATCGCCGACCAGTGCTTCGAGTACCTCGATGGTCCCGTGCGCCGCGTGGCCTACGCCGACCGGCCCTCGCCCTACGCGAAGAAGCTCGAGGCCTCGCTGATGCCCGACCAGGACGCCATCACCCGCGCCCTGCGCGCCCTCGCCCGTTACTGACCGACGCCCCGCGAGGGTGTAGGCTCCCGCGGATGAAGCGCTGGCTCCTCCCCCTCACGCCCATCCTTTCCCTCGCGCTGCTTGACTGTGGCGGCACCATCGACGACGTCACCTGCGGCCCGACGTACTTCAACGTCGACGCCCGCACCGTCGGCAACTTCGGGGCGAGCGCCGACGCCCGCAAGGTGCAGGCCTTTCTCCAGGCCACCGTCGACCTGAACTTCTCCATCAACGACGTCAGCACGAACCTCATCACGGTGTGCCGCAACATCGGCAACGCCATCGGGGTCCCGACCACGGCGTACGTGCCGATGACCGCGGGCGAGGCGCAGGTCACCACCTCGTGCCGACCGGTCTACACGGAGATCGCGGCGATCATCCGCGCCGCGGTGCCCACCAACGCGACCCTCACGCTGACCGCGCAGCCGCCGGTGTGCAACGTCGACCTCTCCTTCGCGGCGCGCTGCAACGCGCAGTGCACCGCGTCGGCCACCGTCGAGGTGCCGCAGTGCAGCGGGCAGGTCGTGGCGCAGTGCACGGGCTCCTGCGCGGGCTCGTGCACCGGCACCTGCTCGGGCACCTGCTCGACGATGAGCGGGTCGCAGTGCGCGGGCAACTGCGCGGGCAACTGCACCGGCGAGTGCCGCGGGGCCTGCTCGGTGGCGAGCAGCCTGCGCTGCGAGGGGCAGTGGAACGTGATGACCAACGCGCAGTGCTCGGGCGCCTGTGACGCCCAGGCCCGCGCCCGCGCGACCTGCACGCCCGGCATGGTGAACGTCTCCGTGGCGGCCATGGGCGGCGACGCGGCGGCGCGCGCCCGGCTGCAGACCCTGATCACCGCCCTGCAGGCGAACCTCCCGGCCTTCGAGGCCCTCAAGCAGCGCGGCGAGGTGATCATCGGGCAGTCGCAGACCTTCCTGACCACCGTCGAGCCCGCCCTGCAGAGCGCGGGCACCGTGAGCGCCACGGCGGCGCTGTGCTCGGTGCGCGCGGTGGCCCTCTCGGCCGAGGCGGCGGCGAAGGCCGCGGCGTCGGTGCAGGTCACCGCACAGTTCTCCGCGTCGCTGACGGTCCGCGGCGGCGCGACCCCTTGATCTCGCGCCCCCTCCCACCGCAAGGTCCCCGCCCATGAACGTCTCGCTCTTCTTCGACCCGAAGGTCGACCTGGAGAACCTCCGACGCGTGCTTGACACCTCCGGGCACACCGCGCGGGTGCTCGCGATTCGCGGCATGAACGCGAAGCAGCTCGCGACGCTGTTCGAGGCCTGCGCCGACAGCGATCCCCTCACCCTCGACGACTTCGTGCCCCCGGGCGAGGCGATGACCGAGGTGATTCATGACGGCAAGAACAGCCTCCCGGCGTTCACGAGCTTTCAGAAGCGCTTCTGCCGACCCGACGGCGACGCGGGGGACGTGCTCTGGGGCTACAACCACAACCCGAAGTTCGAGGAGGCCGCCATCGGCCCGGGATACTTCGTCGCGAGCGTGCACGAGAAGGGTGAGGTGAAGATCGACTACACCCAGCTCCCGCCGCGGCACCCGGAGGGTTGGCCGGAGATCATCCCGAACTCGAGCCGCCTGGGCTTTCTGGTCTGGAGCGGGATGCAGGATTTCTGTCGCAGGGTGAGCACCCACGTGACCATCGGCCGCGCGTACAAGGGCGGAAAACCCTTCGACGCGTGGTTCGCGCTCTGCCGCAAGGACCCCGCGCCCGCCGCCTGACCTTCGCCAAGACATTGCCACCACGCCCCCGACGGGACCACCATGCGCGGGTGAGCGACGCGGTCCAAGAGGGAACGGTTCTGCCCGGGGGGGCGGTGGTCGAAGGTCTCCTCGCCGAGGGGAGGCTGTGCACCGTCTATCGCGCGCGCACCCCCAACGGGGACGAGGTCGCCGCGCGGGTGCTGCGGCAGGACCTCGCGGGGGACCTCGCGGAATGGTTCCTGAACACCGCGCGCGCGCGTGCGGCACTCGACCACCCGGTGCTGCCGAAGGTCTACGCGTTCGGATACGTGAACGCGCTGCCCGTGGAGGTCACCGAGCTGCTCACGGGCCGCACCGCGCAAGACCTCCTCGACCAGGGGCAGAACGGCCTCGACGTGCCCACGGGGGTGCGAATGCTCCGCTCGGTCGCCGCGGCGCTCGATCACCTCCACGCGACCACCCCGCCGACGTTGCACCGGGCGCTGCTGCCGGAGCACATCCTCGTGCGGGAGCGTGACGGCGCCGTGATGCTGCTCGCGGTGGGTGAGGCCGAGCGCCCGCGCATCGCCGTGACCCGCCCCGCGTACCTCTCCCCCGAGGAGCTCGCCGACGTCTCGTCGCTCTCCCCCCGCGCCGACGTGTTCTCCCTCGCGACCCTGACCTACGAGCTCTTCACGGGACGCCCGGCCTTCGTGGGCGGCGGCGACGTGGTGCTCGACACCGTGCGCATGGCGCGCTTCCCGCGGCTGCGGGAGCACCGCACCGACATTCACGCCCGCGCGGAGCACATCCTTCGCGAGGCGTGGGCGCTCACGCCCGACGACCGCCCGCCCTCGGCCGGTCGCTTCGCGGCGCTCTTCGCCGAGGCGGTGAACCAGCAGGCGCACACGCTGGTGAACGTGCCCACGGTGAGCGCCCTGAAGGAGCAGGTCCCGGGCAAGTCCACCCTGAGCGGTCCAGGCCCGCTCGATGTCGCGACGCGCAAGGCGCTGCACGACGGCCGCACCACGCCCGTTGCGCCCGCGGGTGAAGATGCGCGCCCGCCCGCGGCGTCTCCCGCCCGCGGCACCCCCGCGAGCCCCCGCGCGCCCCGCAGCGCTCGCCCCGTTGCTCCCGCGGCGGCGCCGTCGCAACGCCCCCGATCGTTCCTCCCCAAGCCGGGTGAGAACACCGACGACGCGACGCGTCCCGAGATTTCGGTGCCCTCCGAGGTGCGCGCCGAGGAGCCGTCCGACGAGACCCCCGTCGAAGGCACGAGCGCCCCCTCTGCCCGCTTCTCGCGCACCACCCCAGGCATCCCGTCACCGCTGCCCTCGACGCCGACGCCGATCGCCACGGGCCCGGCGGTCGCGCCCGAACACGCCGCGCGCGCACACGCCGCGACGGTGCCTGACCTCGCCGATCCGACGCCGCACACCGCGCCGCGCGAGGTCGTTCCGCCGCGCAGCGCGCCCATCCCTGCGTCGACGCCCGCGCCCGCTCCTTCGCCGAACTTCGCGCCGCCCACGGCCCCGGTGATGGCAGCGACGTCCGCGCCTGCAGCGCCGCACCCGAGCCCGCTGCCGCCCGCGCCCGGCCCCTTGACCGGCACGCCCTTCGAGCCCCCGCCGGGCCCGCCGCCCGCGCAGGCGAGCGCTCCGTTCGAAGAGGATCGGCACTGGCAGCCGGATCCCGACGAGGACACGAAGGTGATCGACATCCCGGCTCCGAAGGTCGCGGCGCCTTCGCGGAGCCCGGTGGTGATCGCCGCGGCGCTCATCGCCAACGCCATCGCCATCGCGGGCATCGCCCATGCAATCGCCTGGGTGCAGATCGCGCGCGCGGCGCCCACGGTGATCCAGGCGCCGCCCGCGGTGTGTGCGCCGTGCGCGTCGTGCCCGGTGGCGGTGTGTCCTCCCGCGGTGTGTCCGCCGTCGACGCCCGTGGCGGCGCCGGCCGCGCCGCGCGTGGTCACCCCCCGGGTCACGCCGCCGCCGCCTCGCGCGCCCGCAACCGGCCCGCGGCCCGCGCGAGCCCCCGCACCTGCGGGCCTGATG
>JBILLI010000625.1:0-4660 GCA_044376155.1 Polyangiales bacterium | reverse complement strand
ACCCGACGCTCCCGAAGGCGCGTCGTTGCTCCACGGCGCCAAGGGGCGCCGTCGCGGTGTCGAGCAGTTCGCGCAGAAAAATCATCGATGGGCTCAAGGCGTAGTCCTCGTGAGACGTGAGCGTGTGCGAAGGCGGTCTCGTGCGGCGGACCGCGCCGTGACCCGTTGCTCGCCGCGGGCTCCGCGCCCATGCGCGAGCGGGAAACCTACCATGCGCCGCTCCTCGCGAGCGGCGATCGCACCCGCGCCCTCTCCGATGACGTCGCCCGACCCCGCGGCGTGGCACCCGGCACGCGGGCCTCGTGGTGCTGGCGCTGCGTACCCCCTGGAGTCGTCGGGGAGTTCGCGAGATGCGCTGCATGGACGGGACTCGTTTGGAGTAGATCGGCCTCACCGGGAGCCACGAAGGCGACGACTCTTCTGACATCGCAGGGCCTTGTTGAGCGCTGCGCGCGCCAGTATGCTCGAGCCATGATCTCCAGGTCGCTCTCACTCCGTGTTGCCCTCCCGCTCATGCTTACGGCGAACTGCGTTTACTTTCGCGATCAGTATGAGCCCGACAACCAATGCAGCAGCGCACGCCCCATCCTCCTCGATGCGCAACAGACCCACTCCCTGGACAATCGCTACGACAAAGACTGGCTGACGCTCCGCGTCGAAGCCGGACGGCGATACCAGGTACGCATCGGCCGAAACTTCGCGAACGACTCGGACATGGCGATCTGGCTTCACGAGTCATGTACGGGCAGCCATATCACCCGCGGAGGTGGCGCCCACGCGTCTGTTCAATATACCGCGACCGCAACTGGCAACGTGTATTTGAAGGTGACCGGTCAGAAGCGGACCCGGTACGAGATCGTCGCCACCGAGCTCCGGTAGCCCGGGATCGTTCGGCAGTAGCGAAGAAGTCCCGTGAAGTGCCCTTGCGGATAGACGTGTCCCCACGGCGCCGAGCGCATCGCGAGCTCGGGAATGGGGGGCGAGGTCAGCTCGCGTCGACCTCCTTCAGCAGTGTCTCGTACCAGGGCGTGGCGCCGTCGGCGAAGTCGATGCCGAGATCGACGAAGGGACACGTTCCTCGTCGTCGCCCTTCGATCCGCGTGGAGAGGTTCCAACGCAGTGCCACCAGCGCCAGCAGGTGGTCGCTGACGTTGCGGTGGACCATTTGCAACACACGCAGGCGGCTGTTGAGCGCCTCGACGAGCGACGACGAGCGCCGCGGTCGCTCGATCAACGACGACACCGCGGCCATCACCTCCGGGAGGTTGGCGCAGCACGCTTCAAGGGTCCGACGAAGGGACCACGCCTCGCGGCTCGCGCGTGCGGCCTCGGGACTCCCCGGCGCGACGACACGATGCTCGCTCCACCACAGTGCCACCGCGGCGTCGAGCGCCTGCTCGCGGTCCAGCGCGCCCCCCTCACGCAGCTTCACGTCCAGCAGCTCCCACAGGACGCGGTGAGCGGTCCAGCGGGCACGATGGAACGTCAGATGCTTGAGGATTTGCTTGCGACAGGCCTCGGGCAAGGAGGCCAGCTCCTCGCCGATCCGCGCGAGGTGGTCCTCGATCTGAGGCTCGCTCCAACGCCGACCGTCCGGCGCGAGCGGGGAGAACAGCTCGATGTGGAGCTGCTCGGCGCGCACCGCGCTGAAGAAGTCCTCCTCCGCCTCGGCGCGTCTCGCGTCGGCCTTCGCGACCGTGTCCGCCGCGGCGCGTCGCCCTGGGCCCATGGGGCGGGTCGCTCGGTCCCAGACCTTCAACGCTTCTGCGGCCCGGCGCTCCTCACGGCGCGAGAGGTAGGTGAAGATCTCCTCGGTCCACCACACGCGCTCGTGCAGGAGGTCGGCCTGGTGGGCGAGCTTCTTGAGGTTGGCCGCGCCGACCAGGTCGGTCCCCAGGTCACTCACGAGGAGCTTGAGCTCGGGCCACTGATCCAGGAACAGCGCCCAGTCCTCCTTCTCGCGCCAGCGCCAGCGCATGACCTCGACGATGGCTCCCGAGGCGGGCTCGATGAGGACCTTGACGGCGGTGCGATGGAAGAAGATGTCGTCACCCGCGAGGCAGCGCACGCGGTCGCGGGTTTGCGCGGCGGCGCGCGCGAAGAGCCTGCGAGCGGCGCGCCCTGCGTTGCGCAAGAGGTCGACGATGCGCTCGCGGTCCATCGGCGGCGCACCCGTCGCGCGCAGCGCCCGCTGGATGCCCCGGATGGAGACGTTGGAGACGGCCAGCTCCAGCACCACGCGGCGTGGGTCGACGGGCGGCGTGGCGGGCGCGGCGTCGACTCCCGGCGGAGCGAGAATGACCCTGGGGTGCACCGGAGCCGAGGGTTGAGGTCCGGGGCGACGGGGTTCGAGCGCCCGCTTTACGCGCGCGGTGAGCTTGAAGATGAGGGAGGTCGAACAGTCGTTGGCGCGGGCGACGTCCTCGATGGTCTGGTCCTCGCCCCGCGCGGCGGCGGCGGTGACGATGCCGAGACGGTGATCCGCGAGGTGGACGCCGAAGGGCAGGGAACGGTATGACTTCACGCGCGCTTCCTGCGGCGGCGCCGTGGTTTGGCGACTGTTGACGCCGCCGCAGGTAGTTGCCTACGTGGCCTGGAGCTCCGTGGGAAGGGGGAACCTCACGCGGGCAGAGGCTGTACGGATCTCAGGCCGTCCAGAGGGGCGTCGGCGAACGGTCCCGGGCCACCACAGCGGCCTCGCAAGAAGTGGCGCGCGACACGACAGCAAAGGAGCCGCACCCGAACGCGCATGTTGCGGCCGCGGCGGTCGCATGGGAGCGAGGAGGTCGCGGAACGCCCGGACGGCGGCCGCGAGGAGCGCGTGGAGAAGGCCGTTTTGGAAGGACGCGAGGGCAGCGGCCGCGAGGGGCGCGCGGAGAGGGGCGTGGTGGAGGGGCGCGTGGGCAGCGGCCGACCGGGGCGCGGGGAGAGCAACGCGCTAACCCGCCGTCACGCCGTAGTACGTCTGCGCAGCACCAATCAGCCGCGCCTCGTCGTCGCTCACCACGATGCGCGCGCCGTCACGGAGCCGCACCTCCTGGGCGCTCACCGCGTCGACCTCGGACCACGGGTTGCACCGCGCCCCGTCGGACGAGACCCGCAGCCCCTCGCGCGTGAGCGTCAACACCCCCCGCGCCTGGATCTTCCCCCGCGTGACGATGCCGGAGACGAAGGCCGACACGCCGGCCCCGAGCAGCGCGACGTCCGCGACGCACAACGCCGCGCCGGCCGCACCCCGCCATTCGAACCAGCCAATGAGCGCGACCACCACGACCAGCAGAAGCAGCGCCGCGAAGAGCATCAGATACCCGAGGTCGCCGACGACGCCGCGGAGGCCCGAGGCGCGCGCAGGCGACAGGACGATGGGCGCCTCGACGACAACGAGCGCGGTCGCCTCTCGGTACGACCCTGACGCCCGCGCGCAGGTGAGGGCGGCGAGCAGCGAGTCGGTGTGGGTCCATACGGACTCGAGGCGGGCGACGAATCCGTCGTCGAACTCGATCTCGATGCCCGTCGGCTCCAGGACCACGCGACGCCGCAGCGCCCGCACCTGCTCCACCCGGTAACCTCGCGTGCGCAGCCACCCGACGACCCGGATCTCCGCGCCCGCGAGCTCGATCCGCTGTCGCTGCGACAGCGCGAGGGCGCCAACGAGCATCACCCCGACGATCGTCGCCCAAACACCGCTCGTTCGATCCGCGCGCGCGATCCACCCACAGCCGACGGCGCACAGCGCGCACAGCGTCCACACGGTGGCGCGGAGGGTGATCGGGTCCCTCGCAATCACGGATCGGGGCGCGGGTGAGGGCACGCGCCGATCACACCGCGGTTCACCCCGGGCGTCGAGACGATCCCCTCGCGACGGCCGACCGGGGACAAGCACTCCAACACCGTGCGGTCATCCAGCGCCTTCGGCGCTTCTGCGTTCCCCTTCGAGACGCCGCACGACGCAGTCCCAACGCTCCAGGTGCGACGTGAGTTTCGCTGTCCCGCGGTCCCGGCTCGCCTCGCCCGCGCAGCCATCGCCCTCCCCCTCGCCTGCGGCTCCCGTTCAGGGTGCCGGCGCCGCAGCCGGTGCAGGGGCCCCTGGTGCGAGGACCCCGGGCGTGAGCGCCGACGGCACGAGCGCCGCAGGCGACACCGCCGGGTCCTGCGCGCGCGGGAGCGCGAGGGCGTCCCAGAGCCAGCGGTTGTAGGCGCCGACGGCGCGCGTCCCGTCGGCCTCTGCCGTGAACCCGATGACGGCCCCCACGACCATCGCCAGGGCGCCCACGATGCCGGTGATCGACACGGCCAGAAAGCTCCCGTCGCGCGACTCCGCCATCGGACCCCAGGTCGCGAGACTGAAGCACGTGAGCACGACCGCGGCGCCGCCGCTGCTGAGACTCATCCCGAAGGTCCACCGACGGTCCCTCGCCGCGAGGATCGCGGCGGCCTCTGGCGCGTTCTCGATAACCTCGCGCGCATCACGCAGCGAAAGGGATTCGCGCGCGTCGCCCAGGCGCACCCGAGATCCCTGCCAGAAGCTCCCTTGAAGGTCCGCCGCGCGCGCGCGGTACGCGGCCGTGCGCACCTCCAACGGCGCATCGCGCGGGGGCAGGTTCACGGGTATCTGCACGATCGGCCCGCACGCTGCCGCGAGCGAGAGCATAAGCAGGGA
>JBILLI010000160.1:0-12449 GCA_044376155.1 Polyangiales bacterium | reverse complement strand
AGGTGTGGTCCGCGCGGGCGATGTTTCAGCGGGGCGCGCGGGTCGAGCCCTGGATCTACCAGATCGCCCACAACGCCATGATCGACGCGCTGCGCGCGCAGAAGCGCCGTCGCGAGCGGCTCACCCACGAGGGCGACGTGCCCGAGCCCGAGGTCGTCACGCACGAGGGCGACGCCTTCGACGGGCTCGACGACACCCAGCGCAACCTCCTCACGCAGTGCATCGACGCGCTGCCCACGGCGCAACGAGAGGCCCTCATCGCCATGAAGGTCGAAGGAAGATCCGCGCGCGAAATCGCCGAGTCCCAGGGGCTCTCCGTGAGCGCCATCAAGGTCCGCGCGTTTCGCGCCTACCAGACCCTGCGGGCGGCCTTCGGGCAGTCGCTCACGCTGAAGCGCGACGGAGGGACCGCGCCATGACCGCCACCCCTGCCCCCTGCGACACCCTCACCCGCGCCCTCGCCGACGACGCGCCGCTGCCCGACGACCTGCGCGACCATGCGAGGCGATGCGAGGCGTGCGGGCTGCTGCTGCGTGTGCCCGCCGCACTCGACCTTCCGTTCGACCGCGCGCTCACGCCCGGCCCCGCACTTCGCGAAGCACTTCAGCATGCGGAGCCCGTGGGTCGCCCGGGGACGCTCGTGCGTGCGGCGCCCACGGCGTTGGTGGTGCTGGGCGCGGTGGGGTCGTCGGCGCTGCTCGGCGGGGCGGGGTCTGTACGATGGGCGTTGGGGCTGACGCTCACCGTCACCGCCACGGCGGGACTGGCGCTGGTCTTCTGGCGGGGTGTGGCGGGGGTGGGCTCGCCGCCGCGCTGGCGCCGGTGGTTCCCCGTGGGGGCCGCGGTGCTCGCGGCGGTCGCCGGGCAGCTCCACGGCACCGCGCGGCTCGCGCTGCGGGCGACGTCGGACAAGCTCCCGAGCCCGGGCACCGCCGTGGAGGCCGTGCGTCCGCACCTGCCCCCGCCGGGTGATGACGTCTCTGCGACCCTCGCCGCGGCGGCGCTGGTCACCGCGCTGAGCGCCATCACCGCGTTGCTCGGCGCGCGTCGCACCACGCCGTCGCTGCCCGCGCTGAGCGGGGCGACGGTGGGGGCCGCGGCGGCGCTGCTGGGGTTGTCGGTGGCGCACCACGGCGCGGCGGTGCCGCCGCTCGCGCACGTCGCGGCGGTGGTGCTGTCGTCGGTGATCTGCGCGGGGATCGGTCGAAAGACGCTGTCGCCCTGATCAGGCCGTGGCCTGGAGCAGGCGCTTCACGCGGGCCTCGGCGGCCGCGACGATGGCGTCGGCCTCGGGCGACTCGATGCGGAGGTAGGCGCGGAGGTGCTGGATCAGCTCGACCTCGTCGGAGGACTGCTCGCCGTCGATGTGCGTGAGCACCACCGCGTGGTTGAGCAGCGTGCGACGGTCGTCGCGAGAGAGCTCCGAGAGGGGGATGTCGGCGAGGGTGCGGGGCGTTGAGGCCCACTGCCGAACGACGTCAGCCTCTTCGGCGCTGGCACCGAACGCGCTGATGAGGGCCTCCAGGTGCTCGCGCTCTTCGGCGGCGAAGTGACCGTCGGCCCAGGCGACCGCGACCAGCGACTTGAGAATCGCCATGTCCTGCTCGTGCATGCGTTGACCTCTCGTGGGGATGGGAAGGCGGTCGAGGGAGACGCCACGCGACCCTCTCGCGCGGCGCGATCCTACGTCTGGGCGGCGGTGCTTTGGAAGGGTCTCAGAGGGGGCGGTAGCTGGCGCAGGCGCCGCTGTAGCCCGAGCGCGACGAGGCGATGTTGTTGCCCTGCACCCAACCGATGGAGGTGCACTGGTACCAGAGCCGGTCGAGGCGCGACTGGATGCAGGTGTTCATCGGCAGCTCGGCGCCGTAGGTGGCCGAGTAGCAGGTCTGCCGCTGCTGCGACTGCGTGCTGTTGGGCAGGGCGTGGGTGCCCGCGCAGGCGCCGCGGTTGCCCCGGCCGGCATACCAGGCGCCGTCGTCGCACTGGTACCACTGGCTGTCGGCGCGGCTCTGCACACACGTGCGGTTCGGCGCCGAGCGACCCAGGGTCGAGGACCAGCAGCTCCCGTCGCTGCGGGTGCCGTTGCTCGTCGGGTTGGCGGCGCCCTGCGAGCCCGCGGGGCGCTCCCAGTGCCACGGCTCACTCGGCACGGTGCGCCTGAAGCCGTAGCGGGACCCGTTGTTGTTCAGCCAGTTGAACACGCCCGACGAGGAGGTGTTGAGGTCGAGGGCGAGGCCGCTCTGGTGGTTCGAGTACCCCGGCCGGGCCGCGAGGTTGCCGCGGCCCGAGAGGTAGAGGTTGTAGAGGTAGCGCTGCTGGTCCATCGTGCGAAAGCCCGACACGATGGTGATGCGCACGCCCGAGCGAGCAGCGTCGGCGCGCATCGCCTGGAACGCCTCGGCGGTGCGGTACTCCACGAGCTTGCCGTCGACCGTGACCACGCAGATCTGCGTCGGGGTGCCGCGGTTGTAGCCCTGCGCGGGGCGACACGCGGTGACCGCGTCGACCACCGCGCTGGTCTCGCCGCTGGTGAAGCGCGCGATGGAACCCACGGCGGGCGCCAGGGATGACACGTCGCCGTCGATGCCTTCGAAGGGCTCGTGGTAGTCGTTGCCCGGCTCCTCGCGCCCCGCGGCCTGCTCGGCCTCGGTGATGGGCGTGTCGGGGATCGCCGGGTCGCCGGTCTCCATCACCGTGTCGCCCTCCGTGGGCGCACACCCCGCCGCGAGGGAGACCAGAAGCATCGTCGGGGCGCAGAGTCGGGAGAGGTGTCGCGTCACGGCGTGGAGTCCTTCCTGCGCCCTATCCCCAAGCACGTTCAGGGCCACGGGGAATCACCGTACAACGTGACGTTCCGACCCGGTCCGCGTCATGAATCTCCCTGGACACAGCAGCCCCACCCCGAAGGGAGTGACCACCGTGACGATCACTCCGGCAACGTCGCGGCGTTGGTGACGGTCGGCGCGACGGCGCCCTCGGACGCCCCGGGACGCGCGCCTTCGGCGTAGTGCGGATCGGTGTAGACCACAATCACCTCGCCAACGCGCAGGGGGGTGTTGCGGCTGCGGCGGTTGATGCGCTCGAGGTTGGGCACGCGGGTGCGAAAGCGCGCGGCGATGCCCGAGAGCGTGTCGCCCTCGCGCACCGTGACCCGCTGGCGCACCAGCCCGGTGGCCTCCACCGCGCGGTTGTGAAATTCCTCCGAGCCGCGCTCCAGCACCTCGACCTCCGAGAGCGACCAGACGCGCGCGGTGGTCGTGGCCTCGGGGCGCACCCACGCCTGCAGCCACATCCCCGACTGCAGACGCGCGTCGGCGGCGAGGCCGTTCCACGCGAGGAGGTCCTGACGCGAGATGCCCAACGCGCGGGCCGCGTCGCCGGGGTCTTCGGCCGACGCGAGCCGCACGAAGACCCGGGTGCGATCGGCCGGGCCGGGGCGCTCCATGGCCTCGGGGTCCACCGCGATGACCGGCACGTCGACCCGCACGGTCTCAGGGTCGCGGTCGGGCACGAGGATGTTCACGCCGGTGGCGATGCCCTCTTCCGAGGACATTCCGTTGAGGCTCAAGAGCTGCGGCGCGCGGATGCCGTAGCGCGCGGCGATCTCGTCGGCCCCCTCGCCCAGCCTCACGGTGTAGCTCCGCGTCGCGGTGCTGCGACCGCCGCTGACGGTCTCGCGCACGGCGTTGGCGGCGCCCGGCGGAACGTGCAGCAAGAAGGGCGCGGCGTCGGTCGACGGCGGCACCCGGGCCCGCAGCAGCGCGGGGTTGAGTTCGCGGAGCTGCGCCTCGGTCACCCCGCCCCCGCGGGCGATCTCGGCGAAGGTGAGCGAGCGCGTCACGGGGACGTCTTCCCACGCGACCACGGGGTCGACGGCCACGCGCCCGAGGCCGAAGACCGCCTCGTTGTGCGTCGCGACGGCGAGCCCGAGGATGCGCGGGACGTAGTGCGCGGTCTCCCACGGCACGCCCGCCTCGTTCGCCGCGAGCACCTCGAAGTCGTTGGTGTTGTACTTCCGCACCGAGCGCAGGAGCCCCACGGGGCCCATGTTGTAGGCCGCCAGCGCGAGCTCCCAACTCCCGAACCGCTGCCGCAATTCGCGCAGGTATCGCGCGGCCGCGCGGGTGCTGCGGTCGGGGTCGCGGCGCTCGTCGACCCACGCGTCGACGCGGAGTCCGAACGATCGCGCCGTGTCGGTGGTGAACTGCCACATGCCGCACGCCCCGGCCGAGGAGCACACCCGGGTGTCGAACGCGCTCTCGGCGGCCGCGACCCAGAGCAGCGACGCTGGGAGACCCTCGTTCACCAGGGTCTGCTCCACCCGCGCGCGGTACGCCGCCGCGCGGCGGATCCACGAGGTGAGCAGCGTGCGCGCTCGAGGGTCAGACTGGTAGAGCGCGAGTTCGCGGGCCAGCCGCGGGGTCATGCGCATCTCCAACGCAGGCATTTGCAAGCGCGCCGCCAGGGCGGGGTCGAGCGTGCTCGCGGCGATCGCCGCGCCCGAGCGGGCCGCGGCCTGCGCCGCCGTGGCCGCCGGGGCGGGCCGCGACTCGGCCTCTCGCTCGGCCGCGCGGAGCCCCTCCAGCGCGAGGTCGCGCCCGCTCTGCGCCGCCGCGGCGGAGGAGAACGACACCAGGGTGAGCACCAGACATCCCGCGAGCCGCGCCATGGCCTCGCGTTAGCAGCGATCGCGCGCCACCGCGAATTTCTGCGGGGGTTCGGAGCCTACGCAAACCAGACGTGCCGTTCGCGCCGCCGATTCGCGTCGCGCTGCGGCGTCGTGATCGCTCGGAATCCATCGGGGCCTTCGCGATCGCTCCTTGCAGCGCTCGCGTCTCGACGCCGCCAACGGCACGTTTGGTTTGCGTAGGCTCCCTACTTCGGCTTGCGCGGCGACTGCCCGATGAAGCTCACCTGGGTGTTGTGCGCCCACGAGGCGAAGCGGCGACGGGCCTCCCGCGCCTCACCGCCCGCGCCCCCCATGGCCGCGCGCACCACGTCCACGTCGGGCAGGTCGACGAGCTGCGCGTGGGTCACGAGGCCGGCGTCGAGGAGCACCGTGCGCAGCGTGCGGGCGCGCTCGAGGCGGCGCTGTACGGCGTTGGTGTCGCCGGCGTCCATGGCGTCCCACGCCCCGCGGACCTCGGCGAGCGTGCGCTGCACGAGCAGCTCGTAGGCCACGCGCCGGCGCGCCTCGGCAGAGCCGACGCCGGCGATGAGGCTCACCGAGACGCGCTCGGTCTCGACCTCCGGCGCGTCGCTGCCTGCCGCGCCGAGCGCGAAGCCCTTCATCGTGGTGACCGCGCTGAGCTTCGGGGCGGTGGCGGGTCGGCCGTGCGCCGTGGCCACGCCGAGCACGGCGTCGAGGGATCCCTGCGCGAGGTTCACCGCCGCGAGCACGCGCCGCGGGGAGTCATGGGTCACCGTGCCGATGCGCACCTCGAGGGTGCGGCCGTCGGGGCGGCAGGGGTACCGATGGATGACCTCGGCGCGCTCCACCCGCGGCGAGAGCGCGAGGAGCACCGAGACATCTCGGGCGACGACGGCCTTGGCCCCTTCGACCTCGGCGGCGACGACGTCGCCCAGCACGCCCTCGTCGCGCACGTAGTGAAAGCGCCCATCACCCGCCTCGGCGAGGGAGGCGCAGAGCTTCTCGTCGATGCCGTCGCCGATGCCCACCACCGAGGTCTCGACACCCCGCGCGCGCCCTTCGGCCACGCGGGCGCGGAGGGCGTCGCGGTTGGTCTCTCCCCGGGAAGGGAAGCCGTCGGTCAGGAGCAGCACGCGGCGCTCGGCGTTGGGGAGCATCACCCGCAGCACCGACTCGGCGGCCTCGCGCCAGCCCGCGCCGAGGTTGGTGCCGATGCCCGTGGAGAGCCGGTCGAGGGCGCGCAGGGCGAGGTTGGTCCCCTCGGCGTCGACGGTGACGGGGCCGAAGACCACGCGGGCGTCGCGGTCGAAGGTGATCACCGCGAGGCGGTCGCGGGGCGAGAGCGAGGCGAGCACGTCGCGGGTGGCCTGCAGGGCGAGGGCGAAGCGGGCGCCGCGCATGGAGCTCGACGCGTCGATGGCGAGGCCGAGGCAAAGCGGCGCACGGATGTCGGATGACGGGCGCCCGACGCTGCCGTCCTCCTCGGCGTCGAGCACGTCGAGGAGCACGAACGCGTCTCGGTCCGAGCCACCAAGCTCGGGGAACCTCGCCGCGTAGGGGACCAGCGTGAGCGCCACGTCGATCAGCTCCCCGCGATGGTCATCTTCGAGACCCGGAACGTGGGCGACGCGACACCCGACTTGAACTCCAGGTCGCTCCCGACGGCGTCGATGCGCGCGAAGAGCTCGTTGAAGTTCAGGCTGATGGTGACCTCGCTCACGGGGAACGCGAGCTTGCCGTCTTCGATCCACCAGCCGACGGCGCCGCGGCTGAAATCGCCCGTCACGGCGTTGAACCCGAAGCCCATCATTCCGGTGACGTAGAGCCCGCGCTCGGTGCTCGCGATGATGTCGTCGTGGGAGACCGTGCCGGGCTGGAGGTAGAAGTTCGACGTGCCCGCGCCGGTGCCCGTGCTGCTCGCGGCGCTGCCCGTGCTCTTGAGCCCGAGCTTGCGCGCGGCATACACGTCGAGCAGCCAGGTCTTGAGCACGCCGCGCTCGACCACCACGTTGCGCCGCGACGGCAGCCCGTCGCCGTCGAAGGGGCGCGAGCCCGGCCCCGCGGGGAGCGTAGGGTCGTCGATGAGCGTCACGAGCTCGCTGGCCACGAGTTCGTTCATGCGCTCGAGCAGGTAGCTGCTGCGGCGGTAGACGGCGTCGCCCGTGACGCAGCCCGCGAAGGCGCCCAGGAGCGAGCGCGCGGCGTCGGGGTCGAAGACCACCGGGGCCTCTTGCGTGGGGACCTTCTTCGCCCCGAGGAGCGCCACGGTGCGCCGCGCGGCCTCGACCCCGACGGCCTCCTCAGACTCCAGCGCCGCGAGGAACCTCTTCGCGGACCAGTAGCCCGACGTGCGGTTCTTGCCATCGGCGTCGGCCGCCACGGGCGACACCGACACGCTCGCGTAGGAGCCCAGGTAGCCCCCGCGAAAGCCTCCGCTGGTGGCCATCACGAAGCCCCCCGCGGTGCGGCTGAACGACCCGCCCTCGGAGTTGGTGATCCGCGGGTCGAAGGCCAGCGCGGCGGCCTCGGCGCGACGCGCACGCTCGACGGCCTCGCCCGCGTTCACCGCCCCGCACGCGGGGTCGAAGAGACCGGGCTCCTCCCAGGACTTCGCGAGCTCGTCGGGGTCGGGGAGCCCCGCGTGAGGGTCCTCTTGCGCGAGGTCACAAAGCTCCAGCGCGTCGCGCACGAGCCGCGCGAGGCCCGGCGGGGTGAGGTCGTTGGTGCTGCTCGTGGCCACGCGACGTCCCTTGAGCGCGCGCACGGCGATGGACTGCGTGCCCGCCTCTTCGACGAGCTCGACCTCGCCCTGGCGCACCCGCGCCGAGAGCTCGCTGCCGCTGCGGGCGACGACCTTGGCGTCGCTGGCGCCGCCCTGGAGCAGCCGCGCGAGCACGTCGTCGGCGAGGCTCAGAAGTTTGTCCTGGTTCATCGATCAGCCCTTCTGCACCGCGGTGCCGCCCACGGTCATGGCGGAGATCTTGATGGTGGGGCAGCCGACGCCCACGGGGACGCTCTGTCCGTCCTTGCCGCAGGTCCAGATGCCGTCGGAGACCTGCAGGTCGTTGCCGAGCATGGTGACCTTGGACAGCGCGTCGGGGCCGTTGCCGATGAGGTTCACGTCCTTCACCGGCGCGGTGAGCCGACCGTCTTCGATGAGGTAGGCCTCGGAGAGCGAGAACACGAAGTCGCCCGACGCGATGTCGACCTGGCCGCCGCCGAAGCGGGTGGCGTAGATCCCACGCTTCACCGAGCGCACGATCTCGTCGTGCTCGTGGGGGCCCGCGAGGAGCAGGGTGTTCGTCATGCGCGGCAGCGGCGTGCTGCGAAAGCTCTCGCGGCGGCCGTTGCCCGTGGGGGTCAGCGCGAAGTGCTGCGCCGAGAGCTGGTCGTGGAGGTATCCCCGCAGGATGCCGCCCTCGATGAGCGTCGTGCTCCCGGGCACGTTGCCCTCGTCGTCGACGTTGATCGACCCGCGACCGTGGTCGAGGTCGCCCCGGTCGACCACGGTGCAGAGCGCAGACGCCACGGGGGTGCCCACGCGGCCCGAGTAGTTGCTCACGCCCTTGCGGTTGAAGTCGGCCTCAAGCCCGTGGCCCACGGCCTCGTGCAGGAGGATCCCGCTGTCGCCGGGGCCGAGCACCACCTCCATCTCGCCCGCGGGGGCCTCCACCGCGTCGAGCATCGCGAGGGCGAGGCGCGCGGCCTCCTTCGCGTGCGCCTCGGGGGAGTGACCGGGCTCGAGGAAGTACTCCAATCCCTTGCGCCCGCCGCCGCCCGACGAGCCCGCCTGGCGCTTGCCCTCGTGCTCCACCACCACGCGCACGCCGAAGCGAATCATGGGCTGCACGTCGCGGTGCAGCCGCCCGTCGCTGGTGGCCACGAGCACCTCGCGGTAGCTCTCGGCGAGGGAGGCCTCGACGCGCTTCACCCGGGCGTCAACCGCCCGCGCGGCGTGGTCGGCGCGAAGGAGCAGGTCGCGCTTGAAGGTACCGCTGGCGAGCACCGAGAGGTCGGCCACGGCGTAGCGGTCGGGGTGCAGCCGGGCGGTGACCTCGACGGCGGCGCGGGGGTCGCCCGACGCGATCTGCGCGGCGGTCTCGGCGGTGCGCGCGAGCGCCTCCCACTCGAGGTCCTCGGTGTAGGCGTAGCCCGCGGCGACGCCGCGCAGCACGCGCACGCCGACGCCCATGCCCACGCCCCGGCTCGCGCTCTTCACGATGCCCTCGTCGAGGACCAGCGAGGCGCCGAGGGAGAACTCCGCGAAGAGGTCGGCCGCGTCGCCGCCGCGCCGAAGCGCGATGTCGAGCAGACGGCGGGCGCGGGCCTCGTCGATCTCGTAAGGGCCCCCCGGCGCGAAGGGCGCGCGGAGGGAGTCAGCGTCGGCGTTCGACGGCGTGCGAATCTCGGGCATGTTCCTGCTTCCTGGCGTGATCCGAAGGCGCTTCGAGACGGTCTCTTCGCACCCCGCCGAGGGATCGCGCGGCTCCGCGCGGGGATCGCGCTAGGATACAGCGTCGCCCGCCTCGCGCGAGCGCCTTCGCACCGCCGCCCTCACGGCGCGACGCTTGCGTTCTGCACGAGGCGGCCGCCGCCCAAGGAGAGACCATGACCCGGATGATCGCCTTCCTCGCGAACCAGACCGACCGCGTTCGGTGCGCGGTCTCCCAGGAGGTCGACGCGCTGCGCTTCGGTGAGGGCACCGGGGCGTGGGGCGTGGGCAGCGTGCAGTCCGGAGAGGTCCTGCTGCGACGTCGCCCGGTCATCGGTCGCGAGGCCCCGTCGCTGCCCGAGATGGTGCGAGACCTGCGCACGGGCTCGATGCTCGCGTGCGCCCGCCGCACCGAGGAGGCCCGCCGCCCGGAGGAGACGGTGCCGCCGTGGCGCTTTCGTCAATGGCTCTGCGCGGTCGACGGCGACCTGACGGCGATGGCCCCGTGGCGCGAGTCCCTCGACCGGGCGCTGCCTGACTTTCTCGCGCGCAACGCCCGCGGCGACGGCGCCGACGAGCGGGTGGCGCACCTGCTCTTCGCGCAGCTCCACGGCGAGGGTCGACTCGACGACCCCGACCTCGACCGACTCACCCTCGCCCGCTGCGCCCGCGAGGCCGTGCGGGCCTTCGACACCCTCTGCCGCGGCGCGCCGCCGATCTCGATCCTCGCGACCAACGGGCGTGTGCTTGTGGCGCTCGCGCGCGGGGTCCCGCTCTCGTGGGTGCGGCGGCAGGGCGTGCGCGACGTGAACACCTGCGCCGAGGCCGAGGCCGGGCTGCGTCCGGGTCGCCGCCTCGACGCCGAGACCCTCCGCCACCTGCGCTACGTGATGGTGGCCTCGGGCGCGGAGGTGGTCGGGTACAAGCCCACCCCTTCGGCCGACGGGATCGTGACCCTCGCGGTGGACCGCAACCTCGACGTGCACATCGATGCGGCGTAGGTCCCTGACGCTGCTGGCCGCGGCGTTGGGGTGCGCCCCGTCGGTCGTCGCGCGCGCGCCCGCACCCACGTGGACGCTGCCCCCCGCGGCGCGGGTGGAGCCCGAGGTCGGTCGCGGCGTGGCCTCGGGCGACCCGGTGGTGGTGCGCGTGCAGCACCCGCGGGAGGGCGCGGCGCAGGCGCGCGACGCGCTGCTCGAGGCCCTCCGCGGCGGCGACGAGGCGGCCTTCGGGGCGCTGCTCCACGAGGTGGTGGAGGGCACCGAGGGCGAGCGGGCCGCGGGGCGGGCGCAGCTCGTGTCGCGCCTGCGGGGGTGGCAGTCGCTGCTCGCGCAGGGTCCGGGCGGGAGCGCGGCGATGAGCGCCCGGCTCTACGCCCGCGGCGAGTGCCTCGCCTCGACCTGCGGCGGGGTCTTCTTGCGCGAGGGCGACTGGTTCGTCGAGCTGGAGTACCCCTCGCTGCCGCACCTCAGCCGCGTCGCCCGGATGCGCGCGAGGCACCCCGGCGCGGCGCTGCCGCCGCGGTACTTCGTGCTGCGCGAGATCGACGGAGCGGTGCGCGTGGTGGCCGTGAACGACGACCTGCTGGAGGCGCCCTGAGGGTCAGCGGCGGATCTGCATCGTCGGCGACGAGAGCTCCGCGAGGTAGGTGCGCGCGTCGTTGGCGATGGAGCCGTGGGGGAAGCGGCGCGTGAGGTTGCGCAGGGTGTTGCGCGCGTCGCCGAAGAGCTGCAGGTCGACCTGGCACTGGGCCATCTTGAAGAGCGCGTCGTCGGCGGCCTCGCGGTCGGCGCCGTCGGACACGATCTGCAGGATCACCAGCGCCTCACGCTGCCGTCCGAGGTGCCGCAGCGCGTCGGCCAGGGCGAGCCGCACCGAGGGCACGTGGCCGGCGTCTTCCTTGAGCCGCACGGCCTCTTCGTAGGCCTCGGTGGCCTCGGCGTAGCGGGCCATGCGCGCGTGCTCGATGCCGCGCTCGAAGGCCGCGACGGAGAGGTCGGTGCGAAAGCGGTCGACCACGTCTTGGAACATCGCGGCCTCGACGGGGGAGAGTCGCTCGCGGCGGAGCTGCTCCCAGGTCTCGACCACCTCCTGCTTTCGCCCGTCGCGCACGAGGTCGTAGAAGGCCTGCGCGCGGCGATCCAACTGCTGCCGCTCCTCCTTCTCGCGCAGGGCGGTCTGGAGCTCGCGCTGGGCCTGCTCGCGGTCGCGCTGCAGCCCCCGGAGCTCGGTGCGGTTCTCGCGGATCGACGCGTCGAGCCAGAGCTTGATGCCGCCGAAGATCACCACCACGAAGAGCACGTAGGCGGTGGCCGAGTTCACCGTCAGGCGCCGCTCGTACGAGGCCTGCCGCCGGGCGATGGCCTTCACGTCCGCCGCGAGCGCCGCGGTGAGGTTGTTGGTCTTGATGCTCAGCCCGCGCGACTCGATGATCTCGCGCTTGATCTCTCGGAACTCTTCGTCGGGCTCGCTGGCTGACACGGGTTGAGCGTCTATCCCACCCCAGCGACCGCGCGCAAGCCGCGGCCCGTTGCAGAGCCCCCCGATTCCCTGCTAATGGCGGCGCGCGAGGAACCACCGCCATGGCGCAGATCTACGACATCAACGAAGTCCGCAAGAACAACAAGCTCAACATCGACGGCGAGCCGTACGTGGTCGTCGGGGTCGATTTTCGCAAGCCCGGCAAGGGCACCCCGAGCACCGTGGTCAAGATGAAGCACATGATCTCGGGCAACGTGCTCGAGCGCACCTTCAAGGCCGGCGAGAAGCTCCCGGGCGCCGATGTCGAGGAGCGGGAGATGGAGTACCTCTACCCCGACGGCGACAACCTGGTGTTCATGGACAAGGCCTCGTACGAGCAGGTGCACGTGGGCGCGCACCAGGTCGAGGAGCGCGGGCTGCTGCTCGACAACGCGACCTGCCAGGTGCTGTTCTACAACGGCAACCCCATCGGCGTGTCGCTCCCCACCTGGGTCGACATGGAAGTGCTCGAGACCGAGCCGGGCTTCAAGGGCGACACCGCGAACAACGTGCTCAAGCCCGCCAAGGTGACCACCGGCGCCATCATCCAGGTGCCGATCTTCATCAACGTGGGCGACATGATCCGCATCGACACGCGCACGGGCGAGTACGCCGAGCGCGTGAACAAGACCCGGTGAGCGCCCTCCCCGACGGCCCGACGCTCTCCGGTCGGGTCGAGGCGGTGCTCGACGATCACAGCCTTCGCGTCACCACGCCGAAGGGCCCGCACACCCTGCGATTCCCCACGCCTCACGGCCTGCGCGACGGCGACCTGCTGCACGCCCGGGTCGAGGCCGAGGGCTTCACCCTGCTCGGCCACGCGCGCCCTCGCGATCCCCATCCCTT
>JBILLI010000735.1:0-3857 GCA_044376155.1 Polyangiales bacterium | reverse complement strand
ACGAGCGTCTGCGGGCGCGCGCGCGAGCGCTTCAGGGCGTGCGCGAGGCCTTCGAGGGGATGGGCTTTCTCGAGCTCGAGACCCCCTCGGTGGTGCGCAACCCCGGGATGGACGTGCACCTCGCGGCCCCCGGGGTGGTGTACGCCGAGGGCCCCACGCCGACGCTCGTGGCCCCCGACCGGTGGCTGATCACCTCGCCCGAGTATCACCTCAAGCGCGCGCTGGCCGCGGGGCACCCCCAGGTGTTCGAGCTCGCGCGGTGCTTCCGCGCGGGCGAGAGGGGCGCGCGTCACCAGCCCGAGTTCACCATGCTGGAGTGGTACCGCGCGTGGGCCTCGCTCGACGACGTGCTGCATGACGCCGAGGCCACCGTGCGCTTCGTGTGTCAGCTCTTGTCGGGCATGGCCGCGGCACGACGGGACGGTCGCACGATCCCGCTGCGCGCGCCCTTCGCGCGGCTGACGGTGCGCGAGGCCTTCGCGAAACACTGCCCCGAGGTGCGCGACCCCATCGCGCTCGCGCGGGACGACGAGGAAGCGTACTACGCGCTGCTCGCCGACCGCATCGAGCCGCAGCTGGGATGGGAGGGCGGGGTGTTCCTCACGCGGTATCCGTCGTGCCACGCGTCGCTCGCGCGGGTGTGCGACGACGACCCCACCGTGTGCGGCCGGGCTGAGCTCTACGTCGGAGGCCTCGAGCTGTGCAACGCCTTCGACGAGCTCACCGACCCCGCCGAGCAGCGCGCTCGCTTCGAGGCCGACCGCGCCGAGCGCGCGCGTCGGGGGCTGCCCGTGTACCCCCTCGACGAGCCGTTCCTCGCCGCGCTGGAGGCGGGGATGCCGCCCGCGGCGGGCAACGCGCTGGGCTTCGATCGGCTGCTGATGCTCGCCCTCGGCGCCGAGCGCATCGACGACGTGCGGGCGTTTCCAGACTGAGGCGCGGTCAAGTTCGCGGAGCTTTCTGCGAGAACTTCGACACTCGCTTCGGCGCGTGGTGAGAGCAGCGGACGTCGCACCGTTCGCAAGGAGCTCTGATGTCGTCGTCTCGCCTGGTGTCCCGCCACACGAAGCCCGTGCGCAGCGCCCTCCGGGCCTGGACCCTGGGGCCCCTCCCGGTCGGGCATGACGGAGAGCGGTGGTCCATGCCCGAGGCGTTCACCGCACCGGATGACGGGGGATTCGCCCCGCGCCGCGGTCGTCTGGGCTCGTACGCCCTGTTGACGCTGCTGCTCGCGGTGCTCGCGGGCGCGGTGGCGCGCCACGATCCGTTCTCGCTGGGCTGGCAGGACCCCACGCCGCGTCTGACGCGCGCGTTGGAGCCCCGGCTGGAGCGGGTGGTGATGTTGCTGGCGACGGCTGTCGGCCGCGGGGATCAGTCCCCGCGAGGCTCTTCGTCGGGCAGGTAGGCGATGGCGTGGATCAGGGACACGAGTCGCTCCCGGTCCTCGGCGGTGAGGTTCACGAAGCGCACGCCGAAGCCCGGGTTGAGGTTCTCGCCCTCCTCGCGCCAGGGGTTGATCCACGCGACCTCGCCGTCGAGCTCGAAGCCCGTCTCGCCGGGCGGGGCGAAGCGCAGTCGGAGGGGAGTGCCCATGACGGGCGGCGTGCGCGTGGCGATGAAGATCCCCATCGTGGAGATGTTGCGGATGTACGAGTAGAGAAAGGTCTCTCCGTCGCTACAGTCCACCGCCCAGGTCACGTCGATGCGAGGGCCGGCGCGGCGATCGTCCGCCGACCCGCCGCCCTGATTGTCGGGGGGAACGCTCATTCGCCGATTCCTTATCGAACGTTGATTCTCGCGACCACCACACGGTTGTCGCGGTCGTGGTTGCCGCCATCGAGGCGCATGCGGTCGCCGCCCTCGAAGAAGCCCATGTACACCGTATAGATCCCCGCGCGATAGGTCGACGGGATGCTGATCGCGAACTGATCGCGGATGTAGTCTCCCGGGAGCCAATAGCGCACGGGGTACTTGCCGCCCACGGGCTCGTGGTCGCCGTTGAGCCGGGGGCCCTGCCCGTCGGTGTGAATGAAGATCTGCCAATTCCGCGGGCTCTCGCGCAGCACGTGGAAGTTGAAGGTGATCTTGAAGGTCCCGCCGAGGGGCACGTAGGGCAGGCCCCGGGAGTCGAGGTCGTAGCCGATGTACTCGAAGTTGTCTTCCCAGCGCGTGGGCTCAGGCGCGGGGTGCCGCATGTTCGGCCGCGTCGACATCACGAAGGGGTCGAGGGGGTTGCGCGAGGGCTGCCCGTCGAGGCTCGACACCGCGAGGAGGAGGTTGGAGTTCGTCGCGTCGACCACCGGGAGGTTGGTGTGCCGCACCCGACGGAACGCGCGGTTGAGCGACGGGAACACGTCTGACGCGACGACGAGAAAGCTCCGCTGCGCGCCCGTGAGGAAGGAGATCGCGCTCTCCTCCCCCTGCAGGAGCTCCGGGGTCACCCCGGAGATGTAGTACCGCGAGGTGGGGTCCTCGCCCGCGCCGCCGTAGCGCGCGACGGGCTCGTCGCCGTGGCGCAGCGTGCGCACCACCTGCCACACGCCGCGCGGCGACATGTGCTCCGAGAGCGAGGCCATGTAGCCCTGCGTGGTGATCAGCGCGACCACCACCGCGGCCAGCGGCACCCACGCGATGCGCGAGCCCAGCACGCGGTTCACCGGGTTCTCACGGGCACCCACCCAGGCGTAGGCGTTCCAGAGCGCGACGAAGGCGAAGACGCCCGCGAGGGCGATCACGGGCAGCGCCGCGAGGGCGTGCAGCGCGCTGCGGCCGGGGGTGGTGAGCCCGGGGATGGCGCCCGGGAGCGAGAGCCCGAGCACCACACAGACCACTGCGAGGACCGCGAAGAGGTAGCGCAGGTTCGAGAGCAGCCACGAGCCCGCGGTGGCGCGGCCGAGTTCCTTGCGCTCGTCGGCGCACGCCGCGGCGCCGTCGGTCTCGACGGCGACCAGCCAGGTCCACGGCGCGTCCCAGCGAAACGCGCTCACGCGCCCGGCGCCCTGAAAGAACACGAGCGCGCCGAAGGCCACGAAGATCGCTGTGTTGATGAGGTGAAAGCCCTCGGCCGGCAAGGGCGGTCGCTCTCCGCCCGCGGCGCGCGCCTGCCGCCAATTGTCGTTCCACTCGCTGAGCTTCATCGCGAAGCCCGAGGGGAAGGCCGGGCCGCCGTCGGGGAGCCCCAGGGCCGCGTACGCACTCTTCGGGAACTGCAGAAAGTCCCGGAGCATCAGCGCGGTGAGCAGCGTCGCGCCGAGGCCCACGGTGCGCCACGGGATGAGCTCGCGCTCGGCGTCGCGCAGCAGGACCGCGAGGCCCAGGGCCATGGGCGCCACGACGATGAACGCCGACACGCCGTAGACCTGCATGTGAAAGGTCTGCACCGCGAAGCCCAGGGCGATGGCCACGAAGGCCGACAGGCGGATGCCCGCCTCACGCCAGGGGTCGACCTCCTTGAGCTCCTCGTCGTCGAGCACGAGGTCGGCCTCGCCCGCGGGGGTCTGCGACGGCGGCGCCACGAGGCGCACGAGCGCGAAGGGGAGCAGGCCCGTCCACGGGAACGCGCCGTGCGCGAGGGTCTCGAGGTAGAGCTCGAAGGTCTGCCACTGCGTCGAGCCGGTGTTGATGTTCGACGCGCCGACCCAGTGCGAGTACCCGGTGAGGGGCTGCGCCGCGACCATGAAGGCCCGCGCCGCGAGGGCGCCGCCGACGGCGACGAAGGCCGCGCCGAGCACGCGGTTGCGCGCGGGCTCACCCGACGCCCGGAGCAGCAGCGCGAGGCCCACCCCGCCGAGCACGGGGATCACCCCAAGAAGCACACCCGCCGAGGGCACGCCGAGCGCGAGGCCGAGCGCGCCGAT
>JBILLI010000624.1:0-4662 GCA_044376155.1 Polyangiales bacterium | reverse complement strand
GCGGGAGCTCTTCGGCGACGAGTCGGCCCTGGGCCAGCCCATTCGCATCGCCGGCGGGCGCTACCGCGTCGTTGGGATCATGGAAGAGAAGGGGCGCTCCCTGGGCTTCGACCTCGACGACCTGGTCTTCATCCCCGCGACCACCGCGATGGACCAGTTCGGGCTCAACAACCTCTCGCAGCTCCTCGCCGCTGCCCGTTCCAAAGACGACGCCACCCAGGCCTCGGAGGAGATCGAAGAGATCCTCGCGCGTCGGCGCAACGGCGAGCGGGTGTTCACCATCCAGAGCCAGGAGGACCTGCTCAAGACCTTCGGCGCCCTCACCGCTGCGATGACCCTGATGCTCCTCGCCATCGCCTCGGTGTCGCTCGTGGTGGGCGGCATCGGGATCATGAACATCATGCTGGTGAGCGTGCGCGAGCGCACCCGGGAGATCGGCGTGCGCCGCGCGGTGGGGGCTACGCGGGGAGACATCCTCTGGCAGTTCCTGCTCGAAGCCGTGGTGATCTCCACCATCGGCGGCGCGGTGGGCCTGGGGCTGGGCGCGGCCATCGTCGCCGTGGTCACCCGCTACGCCCCGGACGTTCCCCTGCGGCTCTCGGGGTGGATCGCCGCGGTGGCCTTCACCTCGTCGTTCGTCGTCGGCGTGCTCTCGGGCGTCGTCCCCGCGCGCCGCGCGGCCGCCCTCGACCCGGTCGACGCGCTCCGCTACGAGTGACTTGCGGGGGCGGTGGGGAACCGTCCACCATCCCGCGTTGTCACGATGAACATGACCCACGCCCGCGCCTGTGCCGTCGCCCTCTCCCTCGTCGTCGGCTGCGAGCGAGCCCCCGACCCGGCCATCGGTCGCGCGGCGGCCGAGCGCGCGCGCGCCCACGTCACCAGCGGACTCGGCGCGGTGGATCGCCTCACGAGCGGCCTCGCGCGCGCGATGCAGGGCACCGCCGCGCCGGTCGGAGCCGCCATGGGTGACGTCCCCCGCCTGCGCCGCGCGCTGCGCGATCTCCACGACGACCACACACCGCTGGGCCGGGAGCTCACGTTGTATCCCTTGTCCTTCGTCGCGGCCGTGCGCCCCGACGGCAAGGCTGCCGCGAGCGACCGCAGCGGCGAGCCTGACGTGATGGCCGAGCGTGACCTCGGGGCGGCGTTCCCGTGTGTGCGCACGGCGATGCAGGGCACGGCGGGCACCTGTGCGGGGCAGTTCGGGCTCACCGAGGGGGTGACGCGGCGATGGTTCGTGGCCGTGGTCCCCGCGCGGGCGAGCGCCGACGGTCCCGTGGTCGGCGCGGTGGTCGCGATGATGACCTTCGGCAACATCGCCAAGGCCGTGCGCGGCGCGCTCGACATGGAGACCACGCGCGACGGCGTGCAGCTCTCGGTGGGGATCCTCCACGAGGGGCGCACCTACCCCGCGGGCGCCGACAACGACGTCGCCGGGCGCTACCTCGTGCGCGAGCCGCTGGTGCGAGCGATCCCCGCGGATGTCGCGTCGCGCGCCGGGCGTGAGGCCGTCACCTTCAACTTCACGGAGCGCGGCGGACGCATGCAGTGGGGCGCGGCAGCCTCACCCGCCACGAGCCTCGGCGAGGGGGCGGCGCTGCTGGTGTTCCGCGCGCCGATTCGTCAGTAGCGAAGACTCAGCGGGCGGGCAGCGGGGTCATCGAGGGGGCCGGACCGCTCGGGGCGAGGGGCTCTCCCACCGGTCCCCCGCTGAGGCGAGACACCTCGTCGGCGTAGCGCTCGCCGACCCGCAACAACGCCCGCACCGCGCCGCGAAACGCGCGGCGGTCGAAGTTCGAGTCGGTGTGCAGCACCGTGCCCAGCCGCACCTCGCCCTGCGTGGGCGACCACTCGAACTTCCCGACGAGCATCTCCCAATTCATCTCCAGCAACCGCCGCTGCGCGGCCGCGACCTCGGCCCCCTCGGCGCGCAGCGTAGCGTAGCGGTCGAGGTACACGTAGATCGTGTCGGTCACGTCGCTGTAGTCGAAGACCACCGTGAACTGTCGCGTCGAGGCGGGCTCTCCCTCGGCGCGGGCGCGGAGGCGGCACGTGCCCGCTTGCGGCGAGGCGGCGGCGCACTGCGGCGCGAAGCCCATGGCCTGCAGCTCCGCGCGCACCTGGGTGAGGTACCGCGGATCATTCTGCGCCGCGGCGACGGGGGACCGGAGCAGCGCGGCGGTGAGCAGCGCAGTGGCGAGCCTTGGATTCATCGGCGCTTCGCGTCTCACGCGGCCGCCCCGGGGTCAACCCTGCAGCGCTTCCCACAGCCGTCGACACGCCGTCTCGGGATCGTCGGTGTCCATCAGCGCACCGCGCACCGCGACGCCCCGCGCCCCTGCGCGCTGGCAGGCCCGCACGTCCTCCTCGTCGCGCACGCCGCCGAGGGCGACCACGGGCGTCACGCCAGCAGCCAACACCATCGCACGCAGGCCCTCGACGCCGAGCGCCGCTCCCTTTCCCGGCACCGCGCCGAAGGGGGACGCGAGCACCGCGTCACAGCCCGTCGCGTGGGCCGTCGCACCGGCAAGGTCGTGCACCGCGCGGCTGCGGCGCAGCGCGAGGGTCGCGAGCGCCGCTGGCGAGAACGAACGCTCGGGCAGGTGCGCGCCGTCGGCCCCGCACGCGAGGGCGATGTCGACGCGGTCACCGACGAAGAGCGCGGCCCCGTGCGCCCGGCTGACCTCGCGGAGCGTGCGGGCGGCCTGCATCACCGCGTGCGCGGGGGTGTCGTGCGCGCTGCGCAGCCACACGTTCGCGGGGCCCGCGCGCAGCGCCGCGTTCACCCGCGCGATGAGCTCCGACGCGCCGGGGTGGGTGAGGTCCGCGCAGAGCCAGAGAGGGCTCAGGGAGACCCCGCGTCGGAGAGGGCGAGGCGGGCGCGCTCGGCGTACCGCGATGAGGGATACCGCTCGATCAGATAGGACAAGGTCGCGCGGGCGGCGCGTGGATCTCCTTGCGCCGCAAAGCGTTCGGCGAGGTCCCAGAGGGCCTCGGGGGGAGACTCCTCACGGGCGGACGACGCGGTCTGCCGCGAGGGGCACTGCAGCGGCGCGGCCGCGAGCACGGCCAGCAGCGTGGCCGCGCGGATCACTCGATGGACATGGGGGGCAGGGCCGACGCGATGACCCCGTCGAGGGGCGAGCTCGCGTTGGCGTAGAGCTTCGGCGCCATGCGCCCCGCGCGGAACGCGCTGCGCCCGGCCTCCACCGCGAGGCGCATGGCGTGGGCCATCAGCACCGGGTCGCGGGCCGCGGCGATGGCGGTGTTCATCAGCACGCCGTCGGCCCCGAGCTCCATCGCGACGGCCGCGTCGCTGGCGGTGCCCACACCGGCATCGACGATCACCGGGACGTTCACCGTCTCCATGAGGATCCGGAGGTTGTAGGGGTTGCGAATGCCGAGCCCCGAGCCGATCGGCGCGCCGAGGGGCATCACGGCCGGGCAGCCCACATCGACCAGCTTGCGGGCCACGATGGGGTCGTCGTTGGTGTAGGGCAGCACGAAGAATCCCTCGGCGACGAGCACCTTTGCGGCCTTCACGAGGGCTTCGGTGTCGGGGAAGAGGGTCTTCGGGTCGCCGATGACCTCGAGCTTCACGAGGTCGGTCTCGGCGGCCTCGCGGGCGAGGCGCGCCGTGCGAATGGCGTCCTCGGCGGTGTAGCAGCCCGCGGTGTTCGGGAGCAGCAGGTAGCCCTCGCTGCGGAGCATCCCGAGCATGGAGTCAGGGCCCCGGGCGTTGAGGTCCACGCGGCGCACGGCCACGGTGACCACCTTCGCGCCCGACGCGCGCAGCGCCTCTCGGGTGGTGTCGAGGTCCTTGTACTTCCCGGTGCCCACGAAGAGTCGGGACCCGAGGTCCCGCCCCGCGATGACCAGGGTGTCTGCGCTGCGCATGATCAGCCTCCTCCGACGAGCTGCACGACCTCGAGCGCGTCGCCGTCAGAGAGCACCGTCTCTGCGTGCGCCGCGCGCGGAACGATCTCGAGGTTGCGCTCCACCGCCGCCGCCCCGCGCACCCCGACCAGGTCGAGCAGGGCCCGCACCGTGGTGGCCGCCGGGACCTGCCGTGCCTCGCCGTTCACCGTCACCGTGATCTCTCCGTGCTGCATCGTCGCGAGGCCCTATACCGCCCGGCGGCGACGTCGCGCAATCGCCCGGGGACCCTCGCGTACTTGACGCGCTCACCCGCATCCGCGAAGGTGCGCCAACGCGTCGCCGGTGGGCGAGCGCACGAAAGGACGAGCGACCATGCAGCAGCCGCCGGGTGGCGGGTATCCGCCGGGTGGAGGGTTTCCTCCGGGTTGGCCTCAGGGAGGCGATCAGGGTCAACAGGGCGGGTACGGACAGCCCCAGCAGCCGCAGTGGGGACAGCAGGGCTATCCCCAGCAGGGCGGCTTTGGTGCTCCGCAGCAGCCTTCTCAGCCCGGTCGCCCCGCAGGCATCGACCAGACCCTCGCGATGCCGGAGATGTCCGCGCAACCCCCGGGTGGCCCCCCCGGGTATGGCGCGCCGGGTGCGTTCGGCGCCCCGCAGCAGGGTGGCTTCGGTGCGCCCGCGCCGCAGCAGGGTGGCTTCGGCGCCCCGCAGCAGGGTGGCTTCGGCGCGCCCGCCCCGCAGCAGGGTGGCTTTGGCGCCCCGCAGCAGGGTGGCTTCGGC
>JBILLI010000623.1:0-4663 GCA_044376155.1 Polyangiales bacterium | reverse complement strand
CGCACCCGCGGGGTCTTCGCCGTGGTGGGCAGCGTGGCGGGCTTCTTCGCGGGCCCGGGGAGCTTCGCGTACAGCATGAGCAAGTTCGCCGTGCGCGCCTTCGCCGAAGGCATGGACGCCGAGTGGCGCGCCCGCGGCGTCGCCGTGGTGCACATCGCGCCGGGCTTCGTCGACAGCGAGATCCGCCAGGTGGACCGCCGCGGCACCTTTCACCGCGACGCGAAGGACCCGGCCCCCGCGTGGCTCATGATGCCCGCCGCCCGCGCGGCGAAGCTCATGGCCGACGGCGTCGCCGCGCGCCGTCCGTCGGTGGTGATCACCGGGCACGGCAAGGCCCTCGTGGCCCTCTCGCGCGCCGCCCCGTGGCTCGTGCGCGGGATCACCCGGATGATCGGCCACCGCGTGAAGCGCAAGGGCACGCCGCCCACCTGATCCCCCCTCCGGGGTAGACGTCCCGGCATGTCACGCCCGCTGCGCCCTGGTGACCGCGTCGCCGTGGTTTCGCCCTCGTCGCCCTCGAACTCCGACGAGCTCACCCGCGGACTCGCCCGCTGGGCGGAGCACCTCGACGTCGGGAGTGATCCGAAGCCCTTCTCCCGCAGTGGGTTCCTCGCGGGCGATGACAACCTCCGGGCCGGCGCCCTGCGCGACGCGGTGACCGACCCCGCGGTGCGCGCCGTGCTCATCGCCCGCGGAGGCCACGGCGCCCTGCGCGTGCTCGAGGCCCACGGCGACGACCTCCGCGAGGCCCTGCGCGCGAACCCGAAGCCCGTGGTGGGCTTCAGCGACGTCACCGCCCTGCACGCCCTCTGGACCCTCTGCGGCGTGCGCTCCCTGCACGCCCCCATGGTCGCCGCGGTGGGGCGCGGGGCCGACCTCGATGCGTCTCGCGCGGTGCTCTTCGGCGAGACCCCCGCGCCCTGGACCGACCTCACCCCGCTCGTCCCGGGCGACGCCGAGGGCATCGCGCGCGGGGGCAACCTCGCGGTGCTCTGCGCCCTCCTCGGCACCCCCTGGGCCCTCCCGCTGGAGGGCGCGGTGCTCTTCCTCGAAGACATCGGCGAGGCCCCCTACCGCCTCGACCGCATGCTCACCTCGCTGCGCGTCAGCGGCGCCCTGTGCGGCGTGCGGGCGGTGGTCTGCGGCGAGTTCACGAACTGCCACCCCAACGCCGACGGGGTCACGGTCGACGACGTGCTGCGCGACCGGCTGGGCGACCTCGGCGTGCCCGTGCTCACCCGCGCGCCCTTCGGCCACGGAGAGACCCACCGCCCGTGGGTGCAGGGCGCGCGCGTGCGGGTCACCCGCGAGGGCGCCGTGGTGCACACCGAGGGGCTCTTCGTCCTCAGCGATCGCGCGTGAGCTGCGCCCGCAGCGCGTCGGTGACCTGCGCCTGCACCGCGGCGGGCAGCCGGGGCGCGGCGACGCGGAGAAACTCCGTGGCGCGCAGCGCGTGGAGCAGGCGGTAGTACGCGGAGCGCGACGCCGCGTCGGGGTCCGCCGGGGCCGCGCCCACGGAGGTGTATCCGTCGGCGAAGGCCTCGCACCAGCGGGTGAGGGGCCTGGCGCGAAAGGGGTTGGTGGCGTCGGGCTCGAAGAGCGAGGCGACGAAGGCGAGCTCGTAGAGGGGGTCGCCCGCGCTGGCGTACTCGAAGTCGATCCAGGCGACGATGCGTCCGCCCACGGTGAGCACGTTCTGCGGCTGCGCGTCGCCGTGCAGCAGCCGCCCCTCGCGCACCGCGGCGAGGGCGGGCGCGAGGGCTTCGAGGCGGGCGGCGACGTCGTCGCAGAGGTCCACCAGTGAGGTGCTGCGGGCGTCGCGCAGGGCCCGCGCGGCCGCGGCCTCCATGGCCTCGCGCCACGTCGGATAGGCCCCGCGGCCGTCGCCCCCGAGCAGCCCGAAGCCCTGCGCGCCCCGCGCGTGCAGCGCCGCGAGCCCTTCGCCGAACTGCCGCCAGAGGGAGAGCGCCGCGGCGTCGGGGCGCGCGTGCAGCGCGGCGTGGAGGGTCTCGCCGGGCACGTCGCGCATCAGCACCACGTCGCACGCCGACGACAGCGAATGGTCGCGCACGAAGACCTCGTGCACCGTGGGCACCCGCGGGTCATTGCCGAGCATGGACCGCACGGAACGCTCGCGCTCCACGCGGCCGCTGCCCTTCGCGGTGACCCGCGCGAGGCGGGTGCCGCCCTCGCGGAGGGTGATGCGGTACACCCGCGAGCGGTTGCCCGTGCCCAGCGCCGTGACGCTCTCCACGGGCTCGCGCAGGAGGCTCCAGGCGTCGGGCAGGCCCAGCGAGGGGAGGTCGTCTTTGGTGATCTCCAGGCGGCTCATGGCAGCGCCCGGAGGTCATAGGGCCAGAGCCCGGCGCCCACGCTGATCGCCGCGCCCACGGGCTCGCCCGCGAGGTCAAAGACGCGCACCCCGGCGCCTTCGCCCGTGTCGGCGTCGCCCGAGTCGCCGACGTACAGGCGCCCGCCCTGCACGTGGAGGGGCGAGGGGTTCCAGCTCCCGCTGCGCACGAGCACGCGGGCGCGGCGGTCGGTGAGGTCCCAGCGGAGGACCCGGGTTGCGGCGATGTCGGCGCCGCCCTCGCGCCGCGCGGGGACCTTCAGCGCCAGCGCGGTGGGCGTGAGCACGATGACGTCGTCGAGGTTGCCGTCGAGGTCTTCTTCGCGCACGAAGGCATCGCCCACCACGGGGGCGCCGTCGACCACGTCGATGCGCTCCACCGCGCCGTCGCCCACGGTGCGGTACGAGCCGACGGTGCCCACGAGCAGGGTGCGTCCGGGGGTCATCCAGCGCCACGGGGTGACGGGGTTCGCGCGGGGGAGTTCGACCGTGCCCACCACGCGATCGCTGCGGGTGTCAACGCGCACGAGGAGCCCGCGCTGCGTGGGGGTCGCGGCGTCGTCGAGGCGCTGCAGGGTGACCCACACCTCGTGACCTACGCGGACCATCGCGTCCATGTGCGGGAGGCGCGCGGCGCCCTGATACGGCGAGAGGTCGAGGGTGGCGGTGACCGCGCAGGTGCGCAGGTCGAGCACGGCGAGGGAGGGGAGGTCGTAGCGGGTGACGTAGATCCGGTGGTCGTCGACCGCGACGGCGTCGTGGGCGTTGGCCGCGCGCTGCCCGCTCGCGCGCTCCGACGCGCTCACCAGGGGCACCTGCGCGACGTAGCGCGGAGGCTGCGCGCGGAGGTCGAAGAGGGCCACGTTGTCGCCGGTGCCCGGCGCGCGGTTGAGCACCAGCAGCGCGTGTCCCGCGACCCGGGCGATGGAGTCACCCGCCACGCCCAGCGCCAACGCATTGCGCTGCAATGAGTTCGGATCGATCTCCCAGGCCGCGCCGCTCTGGTAGTTGCTCCCCAGGGCGAGCACGCGGGTCGCGGGGCGTTCGGTGAGGAGCCCGTCACCCACGAGGGTGCTGCACCGCGCGGCGAGGTCGTCACCTGGGGCAGGCGCGGTGCCCCCGCACGCGACGAGGACGATCGGGAGCGCGACGAGACGCATGACCGACCCGAGGGTCTAGTACACCCGCGGGGAAGTTTCGAGGCGCATTCGCGCGCCACCATCGACCCCGCGCGCAGGGCGGCGCGGCCGCGGACGAGGGGCACGCACCTCGTCCAGCGCGCCGCGTGGGTGCAACGTGCGGCCGTGCTGATCCCCCGCATCTCGATGCTCTCCCTCGCGTTGGGCGCGGGGTGTACGAGCACGGTCGCCGAGCGCGTCCCGAGCCGGTGGACGGCGACGGCGCTCAACGGGGGCGACTATCCCGGCGACGCGGTGGTCTACATCCGTCGCGCGCTCACGCCGATCCGTTCGCCGACCGCGACGGGAGTGTGCGTCCTGGGCGGAGGTCCCAGGTCGCCCACGCGCGAGTCGGGGGTCTTCGACGTCGCGTTGCGCGACAACTACCTGCTGGCGATCGAGCTCGTGAACCGTCGAAGCGGGCCCGCGACGTTCACACGCGAAGGCCGCGCGGGAGACTTTCACGTGCGTTCGGTCGAGGTCGATCTTCGCCGTGACGTCCCGGGGGGCGCGCGGCTCGCCGGAACAGCGGAGTTTACGATCTATCCGGGGGGAGACATTCCCGAGGGTACGGACCAGCCGGGCGTGAACTCGACCGTGCTCGAAGTGTTCTCGGACGAAATGGTGCGGTCTCTGCGCGAGCGCGTCTGCGCGGTCGATCGCAGCGGCGTCACGGCGGCGTGTCCGACGCCACGCACGCGCTCGAACTCGTTTCAGGTCATCGCGTCGCTGCGTGTCACGGGTGTGTTCTCCCGGCCTGTTGTTCCGCCCGTGGTCCTTCCGGTGTTCCTGTTTCCCATCACGATCTGCTGCGGTTGCCTCGTGTCGTTCCCGCTCGAGGCAGACGTCGACGACGCCGTGCATCCCGGTCCCGATTGCCTCGCGCCGCTTCCGAGCGACGCACCGCAGCTCTGTCTCCCCGGGCAGGACGACGAGTTCGACTGCCGCCGTTGCGTCGGGACGACGCCAGAGTTCTGCCAGCCGCGGGGATTCCAGTCGGTCGTCCCCATCGACGGCGGCGTCGCGCAGCGAATCGCGTGCGCCGAAGACCGCTAGTGTCGCGAGTCACAAGAAAGGGCCGGATGCGAAGGAGCCGCAAGCGCAGCAAGGCGTGACGACCGCCGCGTGGCTGGGC
>JBILLI010000622.1:0-4673 GCA_044376155.1 Polyangiales bacterium | reverse complement strand
GAGACGGCGACGCTGAGCATGGTCGCGCCCGACGGAGACGCGGAGGGCACGCTCGCGGTGCCGGGCAACCCTTCACTCCGGCTGCTGCGCGTGGCCGCGCTCTTCGGGGCGAACGCGTCGGGCAAGTCGAACCTCCTCCGCGCCATGGGATCGCTGAAGGCGCTGGCGCAGGGCATCGCCCTCGCGACCTGCGTCGACCCCTTTCGCCTGCGCACGTCCAGCTTGAGCGCGCCCACGGAGTATCAGTGGGACGGCGTCGCAGGGGAGCGACAGGTGCGCTACGTGCTCCTGTGCACGTCGAGAGAGGTCGTCAGCGAGGCGCTCTACACGATCGACGCGGCGCAGAACGAGACCCTCGTGTTCGAGCGTGAGCCCGGGGCCGAACCACCGCTGCGCCTCGGCGCGCCGATGGGGGGAGAGGGCACGGACCAGCGGCAGTTCTTGTCGCTGAACGCGCAGGGCACCCCGCGCGATCAACTGCTCCTGCGCGACCTCGCGCTGCGCGGCCGTGACACCCCACACGGCGTTCCCCTCCTCGACGACGTGCTGCGTGCGCTGACCGAGGACTGCTTCGTCTTCACGCCCACCACGGCGTACGACGTCTTTCAGAGCGCGGGAGAGCCCGCGGAGCGGCTCCGAGCCGTCGGTGATCTTCTGCGTCGATACGACACGGGCATCGACTCGCTGACGGTTCGCCCCGTCGACGCCGCTCCTCCCACGACGCCACACGACCGAGACGGTCCGTTCGCGGCGCAGCTGCGGCACGATCTCGCCCAGGGCGGGATCTATCTGCGCCCGTCTCCGGGAGACGACCGGGCGTTGGAGGTCGTCGAACTCCTCGCGCGACACCGCGGACACGACGCGGCGCTACCGCCGCTGCGCTTCGTCGACGAATCCGACGGCACGCGACGGCTGCTCAACCTCCTCCCCGTGCTGATGCTCCTGCCGTGCGGGCTGCGCGTGCTCGTCGACGAGCTTGACCAGAGCCTGCACACCGCGGTCGCCCAGCAGTTCATTCGGGACTTCCTCGCGTCTCGGGGGGGTGACCAGCTGCTCTTCACGTCGCACGACATCACCCTGCTCGACATGCCCGAGATCCCCGCCGCGGCGGTGTGGTTCGTTGAGAAGGATCGCGAGGGCGCATCACACCTGCACTCGCTCGCCGAGGTGAAGCCCGAGCAGCTCGCGCGCCTTGGTGGACAGCGCGCGGCGGGATACCTCCAGGGGCGCTTCGGCGGCGTGCCGCACATCGTGCCTCCGGGGGAGTGACGACATGGCGATCCCGCGGCGCAGGCTCATCGACCGCAGCGTGCAGCAGCGCGACGCGCGTCTGTTCCTTATCGTCACCGAAGGCGCGCGCACGGAGCCCGACTACCTCCGCGCCCTGGAAGAGGCGCGGATGATCCCGGTGGAGCGGGTGCGGCTCCGGGTGCACGGGCCCGAGAATGGCGCCTCGGCCCCGCGGCACCTCGTCGAACAGGCCGTGAAGCACCGCGAGGCGATCACGCCGTGGCAGAGCGACGATGAGGTGTGGCTGCTCTTCGACGTCGACCTGCAGTCGGGGAGCAACCGTGAGGCGCAGGTCCGCGAGACGGCGCAAGACGCCGGGCAGCGAGGCTGGAACGTCGCCGTGAGCAACCCCTGCTTCGAGCTCTGGTACCTCCTGCACGCCGAGGCGCCGCCGACGCAGACCCCCGCCACCTGCAACGAGGTGGGGCAGGCCGTTCGTGCCGCGTTGGGGTCCTACAACAAGACCCACGTCCCGGTCGCGGCGCTCGACGAGCCCCGGCTGCGCGCGGCCTGCGCGGCGGCCGAGGCGCGCGACCTTGCCCCCAACGCGCCCGTCCCTCCGCACGGGGTGACGCGGGTGTACCGACTGCTGAACACGCTGCGCACGCTCGCGCGCCCGTAGTTCGCGTCGCTGTCGGTGTGACGCTCAGTCGACGACGCGGTCTTCGAGCACGTCGAGGGCGAGGCGGGTCATGCGCGCGAGGTAGCCGAAGTCGACGCGGTCGAAGGTGTCGGTGACGCGGTGGTAGTGCGGCGTGTGGTCGTTGCCGACGAACTCCTCGCCCACCCCCGTGGCGACGAAGCCCCGCGTGAGGAAGGACTGGTGATCACTCGACGCGAAGCGCACCGCGCGCACGGGGATGCCCCGGGGCGTGCCGTGGCGTCGGTAGAGGTCCTCGAGGCCCGCGGCGGGGGACCAGAGCTCGACGGCGTTGTCGCCGTTGCCGTCGAAGCTCAGCATGTCGAAGCAGTGCGCGCTGTCGACCGCGGCGCCCTCGGTTCGCAGCGTGGTGGCGTAGGCGGCGCTGCCGAGGAGCCCCACCTCCTCCTGGTCGAAGAGCACGAAGTCCACGGGGTGATCCCGGCGCGGCAGGGCGGCGAGGTAGCGCGCGGCGACGAGCACGATGGCGACCCCGGTGCCGTCGTCGGCCGCGGCGGGGCCCGCGGGGACGCCGTCGTAGTGCGCGCCCACGATGATCCGTGACGCCCCGGCGCCGACGGTCGCGGGGAGGGTCGCGCGCACGTTCTTGCCCGTCGCGAAGGTGTGGTAGTCCGCGTCGGGGATCACGCGTCGGAGCTCGTCGCGCAGCCATGATCGCGCGGTCTCGCGCTGCGTCGCCGACGCGCGTCGGGTGAGGGTCACCCCGGGGGTGATGGCGCGCTCGCCGGAGAGCCGCCCGACGATGTCGCGCTGAACGTCCTCGATCCAGAGGCACGCGTCGGGCGTGACGCAGCGCGTGGGATCACTCGGCACATCGGGGGCCGTCGGGTGGTCGGTGACGTCGGTGACGTCGGCGACGTCGGCGACGTCGACGTGGTCCACCGCGGCGTCACGGGGCGCGACGGCGGCGGGCGGATCGGTGCAGCGGGTAAGGAGCAGCGCGACGCAGACCGCGAGGGGACGCATGACCCGGAGGGTACGCCGAACGAGGCCCGTCCGACGAAGCGCGCTTCGCGACTTGGGTCGACCCAAGTTCTGCGCACGGCCGCCTCGACGGCACTCCCCCCGTCACCGCCGCGTCAACGCCCCGACCAGCGCGCCCCGCGCGACCCCGAGCGCCGCGGGCATCGTCGCCGCGGTGAAGCCCGCGTCCACCTCGCGCAGCACCGACTCGGCGCGCAGCGCCCACGCGGCCCGGGCGTCGTCGCCCTCCAGCGCGTGCGACTCGGCCAGCACCCGCTCGGCCACCGCGACCAGCCGCGTCGCGCGGGCGAAGGGGCTCGCGGTGACCTCCTCCGCCGCGGCCATCAGCGCGCCGCTCTCGCTGCGCCGCAAGAGGTCTCGCAACGCCTCGCGGGCCGCCGACTGCTCCTCGCGCGTCGGCACGGCGGTGATCACGGGCCAGAGGTCGGCCTCGGTGGCGTGGTCGCGCCCCGAGAGCGCGGCGGCGGCGGCGACGAGGCGCTGCGTGCGCACCGCGCGGCGGTCGGAGAGGGTCACGCCCTCGCGACGCAGCGTGCGAATGGCCTGCGCGAGGGCGGGGCGCACGGCGGCGACGTCCACCTCCCGGGCGGCGGCGATGAGCGCGTCGAGGTCGCGCAGAGACGCTTGCGCCGCAGGGGCTTCGCGCACGCTCCAGCCCCCCGCGAGGAGGTCCTCGAGCAGGGGGTCACTCACCGGGTCGATGAAGGCGCGCACCACGAAGCGGTCGGCGAAGGCCGCGAGGCTCGGGTCCTCGGGGAGCGCGTTGCTCGCGCCCACACACACGCGCAGGGGGCAGCGCAGCGAGGTCGACCCGCGGCGAAAACTGCGCTCGTTCAAGATCCCCAGCAGGGTGTTCAAGATCGCGCTGGACCCCAGGAACACCTCGTCGAGAAAGGCGATGTCGGCCTCGGGGAGCATCCCCGCGGTCTCGACCTCCACCACGCCCTCGCGGAGACGTCGCAGATCAATCGGGCCGAAGATCTCCGCGGGCTCGGTGAAGCGCCCGAGGAGGTACTCGAAGCACGTCCCGCCCAGCGCGCGCGTCGCCCGCCGCACGGCCTCGCTCTTCGCCGTCCCTGGCGGACCGATCACCAGCAGGTGCTCCCCCGCCACCGCCGCGAGGGCGACGAGCTCCACCAGGGCCTCGCGCTCCACCAGCCCCTCGCCCGCCGCGCGAATCGCGTCTCGCAGGGCCTTCGCGTGCGCATGGAGTTCGTCGGTCATCGTGCGGCGCATTCAAGCACACGAGCTCTCTGCGTCGCCACGAGACCCTCCCCGCGTGTACCTTGCGCGCCCCGCGATGCGCGCCGACCCCACCGACCTCCCGACCCGCGCCGCGCTCGCGAAGGACCTCCTCACCCTCGCCACCCCCATCGCCCTGGGCTTCGTGGGGACCAACCTCATGGCCCTCGTCGACACCGCCATGGTGCGCCCGCTCGGGCCCAGCGCGGTGGGCGGCGTGGGTCTGGGCGGCGCCATCTACGGCTTCGTCTATCTCGCCGGCATCGGGCTGCTCCTCGGGGTCGATCGCGTGGCCGCCGTGGGCCTCGGCGCCGGACGTCGCGACGACGTCGCCCGCGCCCTCGTGGGCGGCGTGACCCTCGCCCTCGCCGCGGGGATCCCCCTCGCGCTGCTCCTGCGTTTCGTCGCCGGGCACATCGATGTCTTCGGGGTCTCCCCCGAGCTCGTGCCCGTGGCTTCGGCCTTCCTCCGCATCCTCGCGCCCGCGATCATTCCC
>JBILLI010000621.1:0-4682 GCA_044376155.1 Polyangiales bacterium | reverse complement strand
GGATCTATGGCGCGTGGCTGTACTCCAACATCTGGGCGTGGACCTGGGAGAACACCGATGGTGGGCGGGCGACGCTTCGCGTTCCGGCGTAATCTCTCGGGGCTTCTCATGGTGTTCTTCGTCGCGTCGATGCTGACCGTCTGCACCGCCGGGATCTACTGGCCCTGGGCCGCCGCGCGCCTGCGGGCGTGGGAAGTCGAGCACGTGCAGTGAAGGCCGCCGCGAAGGAGACGGGCTTCGAGATCCTCCGCCGCGCGTTTCGCCCGGGGATGAGCCCCTGGCAGATCGTGCGCTGGATGATGGTCGCCGCGGTCGGTATCGCGATCTGGGGCGTGGGCTTCCTCGTCTGCGTGGGCCTCGCGGCGGGAGTGAGCCCGGCGGTCGGAGCCGCCGCGTGGCTGGGAGGCAGCGTGTTCGTGCTCGCGATCCCGGGCGTCGGCGTGTTGCAACCGGGAGGCGCGCGGGGCCCGGTGATCCTTCGTGCGCTGCCGGCCTTCTGGCTGATCACCTGCGGCGTGTCGACGCTCGCATACCTCGGCTACATCGGCGCACCGGTCGATGGCGTGGCGGCGGCCCCGGGGGATTCGTGGCTCGGCGGTCTGCTCGTGCTCCCGTTCGTGGCGACGCCTCTGGCGTGGGCGGTGCTGATCGGCCGAAGTGCGACTCGAAGCGCCCTCCTCGGTGGCCTGTCGGTGCTGCTCGCGCTCACGACGGTCGCCGTCGGCGTCATGGCACGGGGGATCACGGCGTGGTTCGTGGTGGCGCTGGCGCTGTCCGTGAGCGCGCTGGCGGTGCTCGCCAGGGCCGCCCTGCGCCGCACGTCGTTCTCGGCCGAGGACTGGGTCGAAGCCCATGCGCGCAGCGGGACCCTGTTCTTCGGTGACCAGGTGTGGCCCATGCCCGACGCGCTCGTGGGCCATGAGGGTGCCGTGAGCCTGCCCCGCGCCGCGCTCCCTGCGCGGGCGCCCGGACGTGGCGCGTCTCCGCCGGACCCCGAGGCGTTGTTTGCGTGCAAGCTGGCGCAGGTGCCGTGGATCCTTCGTGACGTGCTGGACGCGAAGCTCGCGCTCGCCCTCTTTCTCAGCACATCGGGCGCGATGGCGATGTTCGCGCAGGTGATGCGCGACTGACCATGCCGAGACCCATCCCGCAGACTCTCCCGGTCGTCGTGGGGCTGCTCTTCGGCGCGCCCTCCTGCACGAGCGCGCCCGCATCGTCGATCGACGCCAACACCGCGCAGACCTCCCCCGACGCCGACGCGCCCGCCGACCGACCGGTGACGGCCGTCGACGCGCAGGCCGCGCGCGACGTGCCGGCCGCGAGCGACGCGGGCGTCGCCATCGCGTATCGGCGTGACCAGATCGAGCTGGTCTCGCGAGACAACACGCGCGGGGCCGACGGGGTCTCCTACCGACGGACGTTCTACCGCAACCGCGCGTACCGCTGCGGCCGCACCGGGTTCTACACCTTCGCGCTGCTCGAGCCCGTCGAGGTCGTCGATCGCCCTGCGCCGCTGTGGGTTGTGCTTCACGGCGGCGGCACCGGGTACTACGGAACCGACGGGCGCTACCACCCGGGGACGCTGCGGGCCGGCGCGTGGGTCGGGGCCAACGAGGACCAGAACGACGAGTACGACCTGACCCAGCTCTCCCCGTGGGCGCTGCGCTACGGGCGTCCGGGCATGCGGCGGCTCGCGCTGCACATGTGTGACCACGACCTCTACGGGGGCGTCGGCGATCCCTACCTCAACAACCCGAACCCGGGACGCGCGGACGACCGCGCCGAGGGCCTCCTCGCGAGCGCCGCGGCGGTGCACTTCGTCGCGCGCGGCAACGGGCTCGCAGGGTCGCAGGCGCTGGCCGGCCACCCCACGACGCTGGTGTTCTTTCAGGGCTCCAGCGCGGGCAGCGCGGGCGCGTACTTCGTGAGCGCGGGCCTCGCGCGCCTGGGCGTGCGCATCAACGGCGCGGTGATGGACTCCTACGTCATCACCTCACGGCACCCCGACCTGTTCGCGGGCCGGTGCACGCCGCTCAACCGCGACGCGACCTTCGACCCGAACGAGCTCGTGCGAAAGATCGGCCCCTTCATGCGCGACCCGTCGCTGCTGCTGGAGCGCAACGTGCCCGGCCCCTACGCCATCCCCTACCTCGCGCTGCAGGGCACCGCCGACCCGCACTGCTGCGGGCCGAGCCCGGTCGTCCCCCAGGCGCAGGCCGGGGGCTTCACGAACAACTGCCGCTACGTCTACGACGTCGTCTCGACGGCCTTCGCGCGGAGCGGGGACCCGCTGCAGCGCGTGGTGCTGATCCCGGACGGCGGGCACGTCGCGCTCGGCGTCGCCAACAGCCCGACCGGGCGCGCCGCGCAGGCCGCGGTGGACGAGTGGTTCGCCGCGGTGATGGCGACGAACCCTACGCCGCCGACCTTCCCGGACTGACCCGCGCGCATGTGTCGCGCGCCTGCGCGAGGCGGAGCACCCCGTGGATCCCGGCGGCGGTGTTCGCGCGGAGCGCGCGCGCCTCGGGTCCGTGCGGCTCAGATGCCCACCGTGCGGCGGCAAGGACCGGGGCGACGGTGCGCGGCGGCCTTTGACCTCGGCGCGGTGAACGGCGAAACTCTCCAGCCCGTGCGTCGATCCAGCGGCCGAGCGCAGCGTCAGACGAACGAGCCCCCGTGAACGTCGGAGAGCTTGTCTGCGTCGCGGGCATCGTCGGCGGCGCGTTGATGGCGACGCTGGGGCTCGGCATCGCGCGGGCGCCGGGGTGGTCGGTGCTGCGGTGGTACGCGCTCGTCGCGGCGACGGCGGCGATCTGCTGCTTCTTCGACCTGTTCTCGGTGATCGACGCGTCGCCGGAGACGGCCCTCACGATGACCCGCCTCGCCCTCGGCGCGGCGGCGCTGCACGCCGCGGCGTGGATCGTCTACCTCGCCCGCGACGCGCGCCGTCCGCTGTCGACCTGGGACCGCGTCGCCCTCGCGGTGGACGCCGTCGTGGCCGCGCTCTCCCTCCCGCCCGGGGTGCTCGTGGGGGCGACGCTGCAGCGGTTGCACATCGCGTGGCTTGGGCTGACCTACCAGAACGCCGTGCCGACGACGCTCGGCGTGGCCGCCATCGGGGCGATGTGCCTGAGCGCGGCGGTGGCGGTGTCGACCTACGTGCGCCCGCTGCGCGACGGCTGGCGCGCGCAGCTCCCCGCGGCGGCGCTGCTGGTCATCGCCGGCCTGGGCATGAACGACACCCTCGTCGCGATGGGCGCGCTGCGCGGGCCGATGCTGCTCGACCTCGCGCTGCTCCTCTTCGTGACGGTGAGCGGGGCGTCGCACCTGGACCGCTTCATCTCCGACGCGCACCGGCTGGAGTCGCTCTCCACGGAGCTCGAGGCGCGCGTCGAGGCGCGCTCGCAGGAGCTGCTCGCGTCGCAGTCGGCGCTGGACCGCGCGGAGCGACTCGCCGGCGTCGGGCGCGTCGCGGCGGGCGTCGCGCACGAGGTGAACAACCCCACCACCGCGGTGATCGCGAACCTGGAGATGCTCCGGGAGGTGATCGCCGCGACGCCGCAGGCGACGCCGGAGGCCGCGGGCTGGGTCGACGAGTCCGTCGCGGCGATGGAGCGCATCCGCAGGCTCGTGCGCCAGCTCCTCGCGTCGACGCGGGGCGAGCGCCGTGACTCGACGCGCACCGTGGCCTTCTTCGTGCTGCCAGCGGTGCGCGCGGCGGTGACCATGGCGAAGCGCGCGGCGGCGGAGGACATGGTGATGGAGGTCGCGGTGCCCGAGGACCTCGCGTGCCGCGGCGACCCCACGATGCTCGAGCAGGTGCTGCTGAACCTCGTGACCAACGCCGCGCAGGCCTGCCGCGCCCACGGCGGCACGGTGACCGTGCGCGGCCGCCGCGAGGGCGAGCGCGCGGTGGTCGAGGTGGTCGACGACGGCGAGGGCATCGACGCGCGCATCCGCGAGCGGCTCTTCGAGCCCTTCGCGACGACGAAGCCCGTGGGCGAGGGCACCGGCCTCGGGCTCTCGGTGTCGCGGGAGCTGATGCGCGCGCAGAGCGGCGAGCTGCGCGTTGCGGCGACGTCGGCCGAGGGCACCACGATGGCGCTGGATCTCCCCTGGGAGCCCGCGGCGCGGGTGCCGTCGCGGCGCGAGGGGGGCGCGCGCATGCCCCAGCACGTCGGCCTGCGGCTGCTGCTCATCGACGACGACGCCGCCGTGCGCGTGGCCCTCGCGCGGAGCCTGTCGCGGGTGTTCTTCGTCGACGCCGCGGAGTCCGTGGAGCGCGCCGTGGCGCGCGCGCGGCAGCACCCGCGGCCGGACCTGGTGCTCTGCGACGTGCAGATGCCCGACGGCGGCGCGCGCGCATGGCTCGACGTCTGCGCCGACGAATTCCCCACCCTCGCGCGGCGCACGCTGCTGGTGACCGGCGGCAGCGTGACCGGCGCGACGCAGGTGTTGCTCGACGCCTACGTCGATCGCCTGCTGCTCAAGCCCGTCGACGCGCGGGCCCTCGTCGAAGCGCTGCTCGCGCTGCACACGCGGGAGGCCGCCGCGGCGCAGGTCGGCGCGGCCTGAAGGCTCGGGCATCGGCGCTCCCACGGGCTGTGACCGACCCGCACCGCCCGCGCTTCTGGCATCAACGGGTAGACCCCCGACCCGCAGTCTCCCGATCCCCCATTCCC
>JBILLI010000620.1:0-4688 GCA_044376155.1 Polyangiales bacterium | reverse complement strand
GAGGTCGAGCCCCGTGAGCGTGTAGGGAACGGACCGATTGTCGACGCCGCGGGCGACGAAGTCCTCGACGCCATCGCCGGTGAAATCGCACCGCGCCTCGGCGCCGAACCAATCGTGGCGCAAGCCCATGTGACGCGCGCAGCGTTCGGGATCGCCCAGCGCGATCATCGACCCTCCGTCCGCGCGCGTGCCGCAGGAGAACCGCGGAAAACTCCAGGCGACCTCGATCCAGTCTTCGAAGCCGTCATCGTTGGGCTTCGACGTCGACGCCCGCGTCGGGCACTTCGTCCTGCGGCGCGTCGAAGGAGGCGTCGGCCATCGACGGGATCGTCCGTCCGTCGCCCGCACCCACGCACGCAGCCGTCGTGAGAAGGGCTCCAAGGCCCATGGCCCGCACCACCGTCCCGCGCGACGAACCTGGCGTAGGGACGTGACCTTCGCCCCGCCACATCCATCGTTCACGCCGACTGCACCCCATGCCACAACGCTACCATCGGTTCATGCGGGGCCGCACCCCACCCCTTTCATCGCGTTGCTGTTGGAGGATCAGTTCCCGTCAGACTCTCCCCAACGAAAGCCCTCGCCCTCGATGTGGGCGATCGCGTCGACGAGGGTGCTCCTTCGCGCCGCGAGCTCGTCGAGGCGACGCCGGGCCTCGCGCACGGGCGCCGAGCCCGCGGCGTCGAAGGTGTGAAAGACCACGCGATGGATCCCCGCCGCGCGCGCCGCGAGGAGTTGGAGCAGCGCCATGAGCACCCGGTCGCCGCCGTACGCACCGGTCCCCCAGTGTCCCGTGTGGACCACCACCTCGCAGCCCACACCCGACTCCTCACGCGCGGCGGAGAAGCCCGTGTACGCCGTCGCGAGGACGTCCTCGATCTGCGCGGCGGTGTAGCGACCGAGACCGCCCGGAGGCGCCTCCATCGCGAGAATGTTCGTGACCGTCGGGGGCGAGAGCGCCCGTGTCGCGCGCTGCACGGCCGTGACGCGCGCCCGCGCGAAGGCGTTGCCGTAGAGCCCCGCGGGGCGGTCGGCGTCGAGGTCGGGGTCGGTGGCGACGACGCACCGGCGCTCGACCCCGCGGATCAGCACGGGCGTCGCGGCGTTGTCCTCTCGGGTCACGGGGCGCAGGCCCGGAATGGACACCGTCGTGAGCCACTCGCGCACCGACGCGAGCGCAGGGTGTTCTGCGACCTGCATCTCGTCCTGCGCGAAGAGCGGCCCGGGGTACGCCACGAAGAGGATCGTGTGGGCGAAGTTCAGGTGCCACTCGACGCGCCCCGGCGGAGGCGGGTCGTACGTGAACACGTCTTCGCGCAGCTCCACCACGGTGGGCGACGCCCTCCACGCGTCGGCGCGCGCTGGAGCCCGCTGCGGCCAGCGCGAGACGGTCACCTCGCCGCGATGGACGGCGCCGGGCGGCGCGGCGATCTCCAACACGGCTCGCTTGTTCGCGTGGCGCGGGCGCGGCGGATGACGCGCGAAGAGGGTCTCGGCGTCGAGGGACGCGCGCCCGAGCGGGCCGTCGGAGATTGGATCCATGCGGGCGCAACCTTGACGGAGCGGGGCTGATTCCCGCGGCGCACGGCGCGCCCAACGGCGCGAAGCCGACGACGACGGCGCGCTTCGAGCGGACGCCGCGCGAGGGCGGCGGGACGCGCGTGACGATCATGTCGACGTTCCCGTCCATCGCGCAGATGGCGCAGTTCGTCGCGATGGGCAAGGCCGAGGGCCTCTGGACCGCCATGGGCCAGATGAACGCGCTGCTCGTCGCGTGAGGGGCGCGCGCTCAGCGCGTGACGCGGTGGTAGTCGACGGTCTCGACGAGCACGGCGCCGAGGCGGTCGCCCGCGTCGATGCCCCAGAACCCATCGGCCGGGAGGTTGTTGCGCAGCCGCGCACGCCCGCGGCCGGGGAAGCGCTCGGGCGTCTCCTGTACGTCGAAGGGACGCAGCCCGCTCAGCGCGTGCTGGTGACACCCCACGCAGTTCGAGCGTGCGAGCCGCGGACCGGCATCGATGTAGGGGTTCGAGCACCACGAGGGCCCGCCGTGACCCTCGTACACCGCCCGCAGCGCGGCCCCGAGGGAGGGCGCGGTCTGCGCGAATCCCCCCGTGGGATCGGGGTCTTCTTCGGTGTAGTCCATCGACACGCACATCTTGTAGTTCGACCACGGCGCGCCGAGCGCGCGCACCTCCGCGGGGCGGTCGGCGCCAAAGTCGACCTCGGGGTCGGGTGACCACCACATGGTGATGTTCAGCCACTGATCGACCTCGCGAGTGCGGATGTGCATCGCCGCGAGGCGGAACGTGTTCCCCGACTCCAGCCGCTGCGTGTAGATCTGCGCCTCGGCGGGCTCGGCGGTGCCGTCTCCGGTGCCCCAGGTCTCATCGCCGCCGGGGCCAAAGCGCCGCGCGATGCCCGCCGCGGAGGTGTCGTAGGTCGGGAGCGGACCGAGCACGAAGGCCCGTCGCCACTCCATCGCCACGGTGGCCGCGCCAGGCGGAAAGACCCCGTCGAGGCAGGCCGTGCGCGGCGCCTCGGGGGTCTGGTAGCGCACGTCCACCGTGCCCTGCACCCCGCCCTCGCGGGCGTCGACGTGCACGCGAAAGGTGCCCGGGCCCTGCACCGTGCAGCCCGCGAGCGCGTCGGCGTTGCAGCGCACCGCGCCCGCGGCTGCCGAGGCGTCAGAGACCCGCAGAACGGCCCCCGGCGCGACGCCCTCCACCCGCGCGACGAGCGACGCCCCGGTGGCGACGTGGAACGGACCGAAGGCCCGCGCGCCGCAGTGCGTGAGGGCGATGGGCTCCCGCGCGAGGCGCTGCGACGAGGGAGCGCCGTCGACGAACACCGGCACGCTGGCGCCGTTGCCCATGCAGCGCACGATCTCGGGGTAGCTCTGCATCACGTGCCGCGCGACGTCGGGGCTCACCGCGATGCGGTTCACCCCCTGGATGCTGTTGATCGCCGCGGGGGTGTTGAACGACGCCGCGAAGCGCTGCAGGCGCTGCTCGTCCCACTCCGGGAGGGTGGTGATGAAGCGGAGGTTCCAGCCCAGGGCATCGTCGATCGCGGTGTCGCTGAAGCGCCGCTGGGCGAGGCGCTCGTCGGGGGTGAGCGCGCCGTACAGGCGCTGGAAGGTGCGGGCGACGTCCTCGCGGTCGTACCAGGTGCGAAAGCGCGGCACGGTGACATCGGGCACCCCCACCGGACGGGCCAGGGGCACCGGCGCGAGGGTCCGCGCGATGGCCTGCCACGCGGCCGCGCGGCGCGCGCGCTGCGAGCGTCGGAGATCGTTCTCGCGCGCGGCGAGGGAGGTGTCGGCGGGGTAACGCGCGGCGAGGCCGATGACGGCGCGGCCCTGGGCGCTGGCGTACTGTGCGGTGGAGGAGACCCCCTCACAGCGAGGAGGGGGATCGGGCGGGGGCGATCCGCACCCGGCGACGAGCGCCGCGAGGGCGAGCGCCGGGGCGGACCGCGGGGGCTTCATCGACCGACGAGCACCGCGTCGCTGGCGATCACGCTCTCACGCGACATCCCGAGGGTGCGCACGAGGAAGTAGATCCAGCCGTCGGAGCGGAAGTGCGGGAAGAGCGCGTACTGCCCGGGGCGCATCGTGGTGATGCGCGTGCTCCGCCCCGTGAGCAGGTCGAGCACATAGATGTTCGCCGCGCCCATGGACGCGTAGCCCGCAAACTCCGAGGCGCCGGCGTTCTCGAAGCCGAGCTCCTGGGCGTCGGTATCGGCGTGGGCGCCGCCGCCGATGTAGTGGTGATAGACCACGTAGCGCTCGTCATACGAGAACGCGACCTTGGCGCCCTGGAGGGGGTAGCGCGCGAGCTCGGTGGCCTCGGCGTTGATGGCGTTGCCGTTGCGGGTCGCCGAGAGGCGGTGCAGCACGTAGCCCTGGTAGGCGCCGGCCTCGTCGACGTAGCGGGTGAGCAGCGAGCGGCCCGAGGGCGAGATGACGGCGTCGCCCTGGAGGGGCGTGGTCACGTTGCGCGAGGACACGAAGCGAAAGCCCGTGCCGGTGTTGCTCATGAGCGAGAGCGACACGCGGGCCGTGGCGGTCCACGCCTCGTTGCGGCGCGTCTCGGTGAGCTGCACGGAGCGGCCGCCGTCGTCCCACGCCGCGGTGCCCGCGGAGGAGGCCCAGTAGTCTTCGCCGCCGAGGGCCGCGCCGAGGTGCTGGTAGAGCGAGATGGAGCTGCCCGTGCACTCCGAGCCCGAGCCGGTGATCGCGAGGGCCGTGGGCTCGCCCGTGGTCAGCATGGTCATCGGGCAGAGGCGCCCGCCGGGCTGGTAGGTGAAGCCCGAGTCGTCGGGGAAGAAGGCCGGGTCGTACATCGCGCCGGTGGCGTTCATCTCGACGCCGCGCTGCAGGTCGTACACCTTGGTGCCGCGGGCCACGAAGCGCCCGTTCGCCGAGGCGCGGGTCCAGTAGGTCGAGCGGCCCTGCGAGGTGAAGAGCACCTTGAGGCGCGCGTTGGGCAGCGCCGAGCGGCCCTCGCCGATGTCGGCGTCGCTCGGGGCGGGGAGGTCGGCGAGGCAGTCCTGCGGACGCATCGCGCCGGTGCAGCCGTGCATCATCATCCCGCGGCTGCGGTTGAGGATCGCCCAGTTGTTCATCGCGGCTTCGCGCACGAGGGTCTCGACCTCGGCGTTGATCGCGCTCGGCCCGCCCGCGT
>JBILLI010000619.1:0-4693 GCA_044376155.1 Polyangiales bacterium | reverse complement strand
CGCCGCCGCGAGGGCCTCGACCGAGCGCGTGTGAGCGGTCGTCACGGTGGCGCGCCCGGCGTGGGCGAGGACCAGGCTCACCACCACGAGGCCATCCCCCTCCTCGGCCTTCGCGTGCAGACGACTCGGATCCACCCGGCGCGCGTTCTCCACCGTCTCAAGCACGTAGCGCCCGCGGAGGTCGTCGGTCACCCTGCGGTACTCGGCCTCGACCCGGGCCGCGTCGGTGTGCTCGCTGCCCTCGACGTACGCGTATCGCGCCGCCCCGAGAGACTCGCGCAGAAGGTCTCGTGTGTGTCTCGCGAGGTCGTGGAGCCCGCGGGGCGAGGCGTCGTTGGCGCTCCCCCGGGCCCGCAGCCACTGCTGCACCTGCACCCGCGCCGAGGCGTCGAAGGCCACGGTGACGCGCTGCACGGAGTATCCCTCGGGGGCCTCTCCCGGCGCGGGGAGATCCCCGGCGCCGTCGCGCCCGCGCAGACGATCGGCGAAGAGCGTGGTCCCGGCGGTGAACCCGAAGACCCCCAAGAACCAACCGAAACCCTCGCGCCACTGCGGAGGACCGAGCGCCCAGGGCTGATCAAGGTACGCCGACAGGGCCGGGTCGAAGGGGCGTGGCTGGCGGGCGACGACGCCGCCCGGAGAGATCCGCGCAGGCCCGTGCGGGGCGGAGGGTGCGCGCGCGATGCCCGCGCCTTGCGAAGACGGCAGCGGTGCCGGCCGCGGAGCCTCCGGCACGCGAGGCAGGGCGATGGGGGCAGGGGACGTTCGTTCGCCCGTCGACCCTCCGCGCCAGGACGGTGCCCCGCTGCCTCGCTCCTCCCGCGGCGTCTCGTTGGCGCTGCCGAATCTCGAACCGCCGACGCGACCGCCGGTGATCTGCGCCCACGCGCTCCACGGTGCGCAAGACAGCGCCAGCGCCATCGCGGCGCCCCATCGGGTCTTCATCGAAGCGCCACCTCGCGACACAGATCCGAGAACACTACGCGGCGCTCTCCGTTTTGTCACAGCGCGCGAAGGGTGCGATGCTCCCGAGACGGTGCGCGCGTTCGTCTTGAAGGGTCTCGCGGTGGGCGCTTCGCTGGGGGTGCTCGCGGGGGGATGGGCGGCCTTCGAGGCGCGCGTCCCGCTGCCGCCCACGCCCATTCCGCAAACGGTGGCGCGGTCGGAGTTCGACCGCGAGACCCAGACCCCGCAGCACCTGGGCATGACCCTGGCAGACCAGGGCGAAATGGCACTGCCCCGCCCTCACGACGATGACGGTGACTGGCGCTGGCCCATCACGATCGGCCCCGAGGAGTGCGTCGCGGTGGTCGCGGCGGCGTGGGGGCAGCGCTCCTTGTCGCGCGTTGCCATCCTGTCGCCTCGGGGCCCTGGGGGAGGTGAGCCGTTGAACGAGGACATGGTGTTTGGCGTGGCGGGGCAGGCGCAGTGGTGCGAGCGCGAGCGGCGAACCCTCTGGGTGGAGGTGCGCACCCCGTCTCTCGCCCGTCGTGATCCCCCGCTGCGCGACGCGATGCGACCGCGGTCGTGGCCCGGCGGTCTGCGCTACGCGGTCTACCGCGGACCGTGGAGCACCCTCGGCCCGCACCTGCGGCCGTAGCGCCGGGCGCGCGAGGGGAGCGCTGGTGCCTGCCCCATCGCGAGGGCACACTCGCGCCATGAGCGAGCACGCGCTGGCGACTGTGTGGCGGAGGATCATTCGAGGCGAGACGAAGTCGTGGGTGGCCTTCTCGCACGGCACGGTGGTGATCCTGCCCGCGCCCGCCCCCGACGCGGATCTCGCGGTCGAGGCGACCGAGATCCTGCGTGAATTTGGGCCCGTGCACGTTGGCACCCCCGCGGGAGACTTCGGCACGATCACCCTCGATCCCGGCCCTGGATGGGCGGTGTACGGCCATCACCCCGACATGCTCACGTATGTCTCCCCCGACGAGGTGAGCGGGGGCTCCGACCTCGCGGTGGGGATGTACGGCCGCGGCAAGCGCGATGAAGACGCGCGCACGCTGCGGGTGGTCCACGTCGAGGACGCGCGCGGGCGATGAGGCGCCTGCTCGCAGGCATCGGGATCCTCGCCGCGTGCACGAGCGCGTCGCCCAGCCCCTCCGACGCCGGTCCCACCGACGCGTCCGATGCGCCGGTGGGCGTTGACGTCGCCCCCTCCCTGCGCGCCCGGATCATCACACACGCGCAGGGCTTCGTCGGCCGCGGGGTCATCGAGGTCGCGCCCGCAGGAGTGACCGAGCGCGTGCCCCAGCTCCCGACGCTCACCTTCGGCGTGGTGAGTGACGGGCTGCAGGAGGTGTTCACGCTGGCGCGCGCGGATGCCCCGACCCCGACCGCGCGCAGCGTCTACCCCATCAGCTCCATTTCGAAGCTCGTCACCGGGCTGATCGCCGCGCGGGGGGTGACCGCGGGAGACTTCAGCGCCGACGCCCCCGCGCGCACCCTGCTCGCGCCCGACCTCGCGTCCCTGGTCGGTGACCGATCGCTGCTCGAGCTCCTGACGCACACCGCGGGATATCACCCGAACCCCGGCAACTTCACCGGCCCCGCCGAGCGCCCGGCCGAGGGCTACACCCGCACACAGCTCGCCGCCTGCCTCGGGAGCGCGCCGTGCGCCACCGCGCGCGCCCCGCGCGGCGCCTACCTCTACTCCAACCTGGGCGTCGGCCTCGCGGGCCTCGCGCTCGTCGACCGCTACGCGATGGACTTTGAGTCCCTGGTCACGTCGCGGCTCACGCGCGAGCTCGGCATGGTCGACACGCACACCCGCGCGCGCAGCGACGACGCGCGCATCGTCGGCGGGCTCACCTTCGCGGGTCTGCCCGTCCCCCCGGCGAGCATGGGCGCCCTCGCCCCCGCGGGGGAGCTGCTCTCCACGGGCGACGACCTGCTCCTGCTGGTGCGCGCGCTGGTCCGCCCGCCCGCCGCGTGGGAGGCCACGGTGCGCCTCGCGACAGCGCCGTCGGCCGCCGCGCCGCAGGTGGGGTTCGCCATCGACGTGCTCTCGCGCCGCGGGCTCGACCTCCGCGCCAAGAGCGGTGAGCAGGCGGGGTACTCCGCGCTGGTGATGTGGTGCCCCTCGCTGCGCGTGGGCGCCTTCGCGCTCACCAATCTCGGGGCGTCGTCCAAGACCCTCGCGGCGCTGCTGATCGACCTGCACGTGATGCTGCGCGAGTCTCTGTAAGATTCTCCCCGCGCGCGGGACTGATGGAGAATCGATGGATGACGTCGCGCTCCCACCCTCCGCGACGACGGTTGACCTTGCGGTCGATGCGCCGTCTCCAGCGTGATGCGGTCGCTGGTGCACGACGCGCGATGCGGGCAGACTCCCGCGATGAGCGCGCATGCTGCAGGTGGTCCACGTCGAGGACGCGCGCGGCTGATGAGTCGCTCGCTCTCGACACTCCTCGTGCTGACCGCGTGCGCGTCGACGCCATCGCCCGCGGACGTTCCAGAGGTCACGATCTCCGACGCCTCCGCGCCCGAGGTGGTCGATGTGTCTGCGCCCGACGTGATGGATGTGTCTGCGCCCGACGTGGTCGATGTGTCTGCGCCCGACGTGCGCGCTGACGCCGCGGGTGCGTGCGGGCGCGCGGGCGCTCGGCTGGGACGCTGGTATCAGACCGTCACCACCCGCGGCGTCACGCGGCAGTTCTATGTGTCGGTGCCGGCGAACTACGACCCCGCGCGGCGCTATCCCCTCGTGGTGGGGCTGCACGGGCGCGACTACGACGGCGTTCGCATGCGCGACTACCTCGCGCTGGAGTCGCAGGCGCCCAATGACTGGGCCATCTTCGTCTACCCCGACGCGCTGCGACGCACCTGGGGAACGCTCCAGGCCACGGGCTGGCAGAACGGCCCCGTGGCGTCGATGACCAGCAGCTACGGCGGCACCGACGACCTCGCCTTCATCGACGACATGCTGGCGTGGATGCGCGACGCCTACTGCCTCGACCCGACGCGCGTCTTCGCCACGGGGCAGAGCTGGGGCGGTGATTTCTCCAACGTCGTCGGGTGCTTTCGGGGCGACGTCTTTCGCGCCGTGGCCCCGGTGGCGGCCAACGGCGACTACTACCTCCCCACCCGCAGCGACGCCGCCGCGCCCTGCGTAGGCGCGCCCGCGGTGTGGGCGCTGCACGGGATCAACGACACGAGCATCCCCTTCACGCAGGGCGGGCGATACCGTGACTTCTGGGTGCGCCGACACGGGTGCGATGCCAGCGCGTCGGATCCGCTCACCTTCGCGGGCGCGATGGGCGATGACACCTGCGTGGCATACCGCGGCTGCGCCCAACCCGTTCGTTGGTGCGCGTACAACGCCGCGTCGGGGCATCAGATCCCGCGGGCGTACTACCCCCGCGAGGTGGTGGGGTGGTTCCGCTCGTTCTGAGCGCGGCGGCGCACGCAGGGATCCCGTGAAGGCTCGACCGCGCGTGGCATCGAGCGTCACGGCGAGCCCCCACGCGTGACTCCACTCGGCACACATCTCTGAAATGTGCTTGAATTCGTGGCAAAATCGCAGTTCGTGGCCCCCTTCCCCGGCCCTTCCCCCGCCTCGGGGGAAGGGTGGCGAACCGCTGTCTCAGCAATGGTCCAATCGTCTCGAAACGCTTGGGGTGCAAGGCATTCTGCCTCACATCGCCCGTCTTCCATGCGCGTGGACCATTCCCAGGGTAGCGGTTCGCCACCC
>JBILLI010000618.1:0-4694 GCA_044376155.1 Polyangiales bacterium | reverse complement strand
GCGCGAAGACGGCCGGTCGCTGTCGGAGTCCCTCTCCGACGAAGAAGAAGGCTCCCCCGAGGACCTCGCGGCGTCGCAGGAGATTCGCGGGCGGCTCACGGGCATCGCGTCGCGGTTCCGCGCGACCCTCAAAGACGACCGCGAGCGCGCGCTCTGGGACGAACACCTCCTGGCCGACGAGCCCGCGTCGCTCTCCGACCTCGGCGCGCGCTTCGGGGTGAGCAAGCAGCGCATGGGTCAAGTGGTGAACACCATGAAGACCCGCTTCCGCGACGCGCTCGCGGTGGAGTTCGGCCCCGATGTCGATGTCGCGATGATCGCCCGCGAGAGCGAGTAGCGCGCGCCTTGCGCCGCCCGCGCAACGGCGCGATGGTGCCGCGGTGCGTGTGCGGTGGACCGGCGCTCTGCTCGCGGTGACCTCCCTCCTGGGATCGGTCACCGCGCACGCGCAGACCCGCTTTCGCCGCCCCGTCGACCCCGCGCCGGCGATCAACTACGGCTACGACAACAACGGTTCCGCCGGTGGATGCCGCGACTACACCTGCGGGTCGCGCTGCTACGACGGTCACACCGGCACCGACATCCCCATCGGGCTCGGAACCATCGTGCGCGCGGGCGCCGCGGGCACGGTCATCGCGACCAACAACGGCTGCGCGAACTACGGCTCCCTCGGCAACACCTGCGGCGGTCGCTGCGGAAACTACGTGCAGCTCCAGCACGCCGACGGCACCCGCACGATCTATTGCCACATGCAGCTCGACTCGCTGCGGGTCTCGCGCGGGCAGTCGGTGTCGTGCGGGCAGGAGCTCGGGCGGTCGGCGTCGAGCGGGAGCTCCACGGGGCCGCACCTGCACTTCGGGTGGTCCTCGGGCGGCACGTCGCGTGATCCGTTCACGGGGGGGTGCAGCAACGGCGGCAATCGCTGGGTCGACCAGCGCGCCTACCCCAACACCCCGGGCGAGGGATGCGAGGGCCCGCCTCCGCCACCACCGCCGCCGCCGTGTCTCTTTCGCGAAGGTCCCTTCGGGTTCCACTGTGCGGGGCCCATCGCGGGGATGACCTGCACCAACGTGAACGAGCCCGCGGACCCGCACGCGTGGAGCGACAACTTCTTCTGCTCGGACAACGACCGGGGATTGCGGTGGTCGAACAGCGGACCCATCGCGGGGATGAGCTGCACACCCGTGAACGAAGCGTCCGAGCCGGCGGCGCACACCTGGGCAGACAACTACCTGTGCGCGCCGGGGTGGCTGCCGTACCGCTTTCAGTTCAGCAGCGCCGGGCCCGTCGCGGGGATGTCGTGTGTGCAGTGGTCCGAGCCGTCGGACCCGCACACGTGGGGTGACAACGTTCTGTGCTGGTCGCGCAGCACCGAGTGCCGTCGACGCAACGGGCCCTTCGCGTGGAGCTGCGACGGCGCCGTGCCGGGGCTGACCTGCACCGCGGTGGGGGAGAGCTCCGACCCCCACACCTGGACCGACAACTTCGTCTGCACCGAGGGGGACCTCGGGCTGCGGTGGTCCAGCGCGGGGCCCCTCGCAGGGATGGACTGCACCGCCATCACCGAGGGCTCCGAGCCCGCGGAGCACACCTGGAACGACAACTTCCTCTGTCTCCCAAGGGGATCGGACTACTCCCTGCGGTGGTCCAGCGCGGGGCCCATCGCGGGGATGACCTGCCTCGCGTGGTACGAACCCGGTGACCCCCACACATGGGAAGACAACTTCCTCTGCTGGCGACACACCCCGCCGCCCGACGCGGGCGCCCCGGTGACCGACGTGCCCGCGCCGCGTGATGTGTCTGCACCCCGTGACGCGCCCGCGCGCCCCGACGTGCCCGACCCTGACTCGCCGCCGGTCGTGGCGCCGCGCGACGCCGCCCTCGCCGACGCGTCGGAGCCGTGGCCCGATGCCGCCGTGGTCGAGCCCGGGGGCTGCGGCTGCCGCGCGGTGCGCACCCGCGCCAACGCCCCGCTGTCGCTCCTGGCACTGTCGCTGATTACCCTGCGCCGCAGGCGTTTGCGTCGCCCGTTCGGACGCACCTGAGGCCTCGCCAGGGCGCGCGCCTGCACGCTACGATGGGCGCATGAGACTCCGTCGCGCGTCGATTCTTGCGCTGCTCGCGGCCTCGGGCTGCGAGCTCTTCACGGGCACCTCCGAGACCCCGCCGGGCGCGGGCCAGGCCGGGCTCAACGCCGCCTGCGCCGCGTTCACCGACTGTCGCAACGGGCTCACCTGCAACCCGACGTCCCGCACCTGCGTGCCGCGGGGCGAGAGCACCATGGGCTCCCCCTGCACCCTCACCGCGGAGTGCGTCGCCGGTCTCTTCTGCGCCGCCCCGGGCGTGTGCGCGCCCGCGGGCACGGGCGACGTGGGCACGCGCTGCGGCGACGCCTCGGCCTGCGCGCGGGGGCTCGCGTGTGTGCGCTCGGGCCCGTCGCTCTACGGCGCGTGCGCGGCGCCGCGGGCCGCGGCCACCGACGGCGGTGTGCCCGACGGGGGCGTCTCGGTGACCGCGGGGCGTGACGTGAACGGCGTGTGCGCCGACACCCTCGACTGCGCCGCGGGGCTGCTCTGCGCGTCGGGGCGCTGTCGCCGCGCCGCGCCCGGCGAGGGGCTGCCGATGCCCTGGACCGGCGCGATGTGCGAGGCCCCCGCGCCCGGCGAGGTGCGCGCGTACTTCGAGGTCCCCGCCGCCGACGGCACGCCGCCGAAGGACTTCTTTCGGCTGCCCTTCCCCAACGACGTGCGCCGCGACCCCGCCACGGGACGCCTGAACCTCACGGGCTTTCCGCGACCGGGCACCGCCCTCCTGGGCTTCGACATCGTCGACCGCTATGTGCGCGCGCTGGAGGGATCCACCGACGGCTTCGGCACCAACACCGTGGCCTACTTTCGCTTCTCCAACGCCATCAACTTCGAGACCCTGCGCCTCGACGGCCCGAACCCCACGGTGCGCCTCCTCGACCTCACCGTGGGCGCGCCCACCAACGCGGTGCGCTTCGGCGCCTCGACCGCGCGCACAGCGTACCTCTGCGAGAACAACCTCACCGTCGAGACCGGCGTGGGCATTCCGCTCGCGCCGGGGCACACCTACGCCGCGCTGCTCACCGACGGCATCCGCGACGCCGCGGGCGCGCCCGTGGTGCCCGACGCCGACTTTCGCCTGATGCTCGCCGCCGCCGCGCCCGCCGACCCCGTGAAGGCCCGCGCGTGGACCGCCTACGCCCCCCTGCGGCAGTACCTCGCGATGAACCCCGTGGGGATCATCAACGCCGCCGTCTGGACCACGCAGGACCCCACCCGCGTCGTGTCTTCTCTTCGCGCCGCGGTGCAGGCCGCGCCCGCGCCCGCATCCAGCGGCTTCGTGCGCTGCGCGCCGGGCGTGCGCTCTCCCTGTGACGACGGCCTCACGGGTGCGGCCCACGTGCGCGGCTGTGTGGGCGAAGACGATCCGGCCTTCGACGAGCTCCAGGGGCTGGTCTCGATCCCCAGTTTTCAGCGCGGCACGCGGCCGTACAACACCGCGGGGGAGGGGGCCATCGCCACCGACGCGATGGGCCGCGCGATGCCGACGGGCACCGAGTCGGTGTGCGTGACGGTGACCGTGCCCCGCGGCGCGACGATGCCCGATGGGGGCTGGCCCGTGGTGCTCTACGCGCACGGCACGGGCGGGAGCTATCGCTCGGTCGTGGCCGAGGGGCTCTCGCGCACGCTCTCGAGCATCGACGTGCCGGGGATGGACCCGGTGCGCTTCGCCACCGTGGGCTTCGAGGGCGTGATGCACGGACGCCGCCGTGGCGAGAACGTCACCGAGTCGCCCGACGTGTTGTTCTTCAACTTCGCGAACCCCGAGGCCGCGCGCGACAACGTGCTGCAGGGCAGCGCCGACGTGCACGCGATGGTGCGGGCGCTCTCCACGGTGACCCTCGCGGACCTCCCGGCGATGGGCGTGCGCGTGTCGTTCAACCCGCGGCAGGTGGTGTTCTTCGGGCACTCCCAGGGCGCCACGGTGGGTCTGCCCGCGCTGGCGTACGAGCCCGACCTCGCGGGCATCGTGCTCAGCGGCGCGGGCGGCGACCTGCGCGCGTCGCTGCTCTCGAAGCGGCAGCCCATCGACATCGCGAGCGTGGTGCCCGCGGTGTTGCAAGAGGCGTCGGTGGGTACGAACCACCCCGCGCTGAACGTGCTGCAGGCCTTCTTCGAGCGCAGCGACGCGGCGAACTTCGGCGGGCTGGTGCTGCCGCGGCGCCCGATGGGCGTGCCCGCGCGGCCGGTGCTCATGAGCTACGGGCTCCAAGACAGCTACGCGAGCGAGGCCACGCAGCAGGTGATCGCGGGCACCATGGGGCTCCCCGTGGCGAGCGAGCGGCCCTCGACGGCGATGTGGCCCGCGCCGTCGGCGCTGAGCCCGCTGCCCTTCATGAACAACGCCTTCGGGACCACCGCGGGCGTGCTGCTCGGTCAGGCGCCCACCGGCCGCGACGGGCACTTCGTGATCTTCGACGTGCCGTCGATCCGTCGGCGAGCGCATCACTTCATGGCCACCGCGGCGCGCGGCATGGCGGTGATCCCGAACTGATCAGCACGGCGCATTCGCGGCGAAATCGTGAGGCGTGGCCCCCATCCCCGGCCCTTCCCCCGCCTCGGGTTCACCTCGGGACACATCTCTGAAATGCGCTTGTTCTTGTGGTG
>JBILLI010000616.1:0-4696 GCA_044376155.1 Polyangiales bacterium | reverse complement strand
TCCGCGCGTGGGTGCGGCGCACAGGCCGTGACCTGTCGGTGCACCGCAACATCGCGCTGCGCTGGAACCCCGCGAAGCACCGCATGGGCTGCGACCCCGACGTGTGCGTCGAGGAGCCCGCGCTGTCGGAGACGGAGACGTCGATCCTGCTGTGGAAGCCGGGCCACACGCCGCCGCGCGTCGCGGTCGAGGTCGTGAGCGAGGGCACCGCCGCGAAGGACTACCTCGACAACCCCGACCGCTACGCCGCCTGCGGCGCCGGGGAATTGTGCATCTTCGACCCGCTGCTCCTCGGCCCGGAAGAGAGCGGCGGGCCCTGGCCGCTGCAGGTGTACTCGCGGCGACCGGGAGGTCGGTTCCTGCGGGTCTACGCCGGGGAGGGACCCGCGTTCAGCGAGACCCTCAACGCGTGGTGGGTGATCACCGAGGGCGGCCGTCGACTGCGGATCGCCGACGACGAAGAGGGCGCTGCCCTGTGGCCCACCGACGAGGAGCGTGCCGAGGCCGAGGTCGCCGCCCGCGACGCCGAGATCGCCGTCCGCGACGCCGAGATCGCCGCCCGCGACGCCGAGATCGCCCGACTCCGGGCGATGCTCGCCGCGCGCCGCGACCCCTGAGTCTGTCCCGCCGCACCGGGCGCGCTCTGTCACTTTCTGCGGGTTCGGGCCGCCGCTGCGCTATGCGCGCGGTCACTGACGATGACACGCACGACGCTCGCGATGGCCCTGGGGATCGGTGGGTGCCTCTTCGCCACGGAGGCCGCGGCGGTGGAGCCCATGTCGTGCTTCCAGCGCTTCGCGCAGCCCTCGGCGCTGGTCGGCGGCGCGGCGCGGGCCACCACCATGCCCGTGACCCTGGCCACGACCTTTCACCCCGCGCCCGGGTGCGTCTACGGACTCAGCCCCGACTTCGCGCGCATGGTGCCCGTGGCCGACGCGGAGCTCGATTTCGCGGAGCTCGCCGAGCAGCTCGCCCGCGGCGCCGCCCTCGACGCCGCCCCACACACCATCTATGCCCGTGCGCGCACCGGCACCGGGGGCGTGGAGTCGGTGTTCCGCGAGAGCTGCACCGACGTGCTGTTCTCCGACCGCATCGCCTTCGAGGCGCGGGTCGACACGTCCACCCGGCTGCTCCACGTGCGCCGCCGCGCGGCCACCGAGAGCGCCCTGCGCGCGGCGAACCTCTCCGACTGCGGCGCCCCGCGCCTCGTGCTGCGCTTCGTCGCGGTGCCCGATGGGCAGGAGCCCGCGTATCTCACCCGCGTGCCCGACGACGCCGACCACGACCTCGCGCTCGATCGCGCGGAGGTGATCCTCGGCGCGCCGGGGCGCTTCGCGGTGTACGCCACGCGCCCCTCGGTGCCCGGCAACCCCCGCCCGGCCATGCTCGTGGGGCGCCTCGCGCTCGACTCCCCGCTCACCGAGCTTCGCCGCGCCATGAGCACCCCCGCGGTCGCCGACCAGCCCTGGTTCCGCGCCGAGTGGCGTGACGACCGCATGGTCTTCGCGCGCGCCGCCGGCAGCGAGAGCGCCGCGCTGTGGCACGAGGTGGTCCTCGCGGCGGCGAGCGAGCAGCTCTGGCTCACCGACATCCCTTCATCGCCGCAAGACCTCCACCCCCGCGTGCACGGTCGCCTCGGGGTGACCTCGGGTCGCGACGGCTTCGCGCTCCCCAACGGCATGGTCGACGCCGCGATGCGCGCGCGCTTCGGACGCGCCGGCGCCGTGATGACCCCCACGCTGCAGGAGTGGGAGTCGCTGCGCCGCGGGCTCCAGGTCTGCGTCGCCGAGCGCTACGCCAGCGCGGGCCCCACCGCCTCGCCCTCGCAGCTCCCGGCCGACACCCGCTGCGCGCGCCTCGCGAACGTCTCCCCCGCGGTGACCCTCGCGGCGGCGCAGGCCGCGACCACCCCCGCGCCCGCCCCCGCGACGCAGATGTGTCTGCGCCGCAAGCAGTGGCGACTGACCGCCCGCGGGATGACCCCGGAGCGCGACCTCCCCAGCGCGTGCCTCGCCCTCGACGGCAGCGCGCCCGGCGGCGTGTCGCTGGCCTCCGTGGGCGACCGCGCCGCGCTCAGCGGGAGCCCCGCGGGGATCTTTCTCTGCATCGAGAACCACTGCCGCCCCTTCGCCGCCGACCCCGAGGGGCGCGGCATGCGCGTGTGGCGCGCGGGCCTCGCCGAGCTCCGTCGCGCGAGCACCCCCGAGGGCGCGACCTCGCGCGAAGCCCTGACCCTCGCGCGCTTCGTCGTCGTTGATCCGCTCACCGACCTGCACCCCGTGGGCCTCGCCTCGGGCGCGGCCGTGCCGACGACCACCGTGACGCCCGAAGAAGAGGCCGACCGCGCCGACGAGCTGCGCGCGGGGCCGTGGTCCACGGTGCTGCACGACGAGGTCGATGTGTTCGCGTACGTGCGCCGCCGCAACGCGATGCGCTTCTATTTCACCAGCACCGCGGCGGTGTCGGCGCTCTGGAACACCGCCGACCGCGAGACCGTGCTCACCACGCAGCTCCCGGTGGTGGGCGGGGTGCAACGCACCGAGGTCTCGCCGCCGCCCTCGGGCCTCGTGGTGCTGCTCACCCGCGACGCGACCTGCCCCACCGAGCCCTCGACCGGCGTGCGGGCCCGCGCGCCCTTCGACCCCGACGCGCGGCTCGTCGACCAGACGGTGCACGCCTGGCTCGCCCGCGACCTCGGCGGCGACGCGCCCTTCGAGTGCCTCGCCCACGCGGCGTTTCGGGTGCGCGAGGCCCGCGCGCTGGCGCCGACCTCGTGGCTGCACCTCGGTGTGCTGGGCGACGCGCAGGCGGCGTTCTTCCTCGCCGACCCGGTGAGCTTCGGGGTGATGTACCCCCTGGGCTTCGCGCACGCGCGGCTGCCCGTGGGCTTTCACGTCGAGGGCGCGGTGTCGGTGACCGCGTCGGTGAACTTCACCGACGGCGAGCTCTCGCGCGCGGGGGCGGGGGTCTCCCTCGCGCTGGGGTGGGGTCCGCTGGGCCTCGCGCCGCGGCTGATCACCGTGGGGGCGATGCTGCACCTCGCGACGGGGTCGGCGCAGAACAACCCCTGGGTGAGCCCCTACGTCGGGCTGAACCTCAACACCCTCGTCGACGCCCTCGGGGGGCGGTGATGCGCGCCGCGGGTCTCACCCTCGCGCTGCTGCTCGGCTGCCGCAGCGCGACCTACGCCCTGCCGCCGCGCCCCGCGGCCGAGTCATTGCGCGCCGCGCCCGCGCCGACGGTCGACGCACAGCCCTCGATGGAGGCCATTCGCGCGCTCGAGACCTCGTGTCGCCAGCGGCTCCGCGCCGAGACCCTGCGCGCCTCGCTCGCCACCATGGACCGCGTGCGCCTCGCCCTCGGGAGCGTGTGCGGGCTGGAGTACGTCGGCGGTGATCCCCTGCACTGGCGGCTGCACTGCGGCACCGATGACTTCTTCAGCGTCGGGCACTACGCCCTCGGCGCCGCGGCGGACCGCAACGGCGTGCCCACGGTGGCGCCCTGCGCGGCCCTCGGCGAGGTCGCGCCGTCCCTCCGCGGGGTCTCGGTTCACCGCTGGGTGTGCGCGGGCGCGGTGCTGCACAAGCTGCTCTCCGACGCGCAGCGCGGGAGCGCCCCCGGCGGGCGCATCGAGCTCGCGGTGCTGGGCCACTCCGACACCGTGCCCTTTCGCGAGCGCGGGCAGTGGGACACCTGCCCGACCCTGCGCACCACCCTGGGCTTCACCCCCGCGGAGCCCTGGAGCGCCCTGGGCGAGCGGGCGACGCTGACCGATCGTTTGAGGGCGAACGACCAGCTCTCGTGGTGCCGCGCGGCGGAGGTGGGCAGAGCGCTCCGCTGCGGGCTCGCGCTGGTGACCCACGGCAACCAGCGGTTCACGGGCGACCCCTGCGCGTCGCTGCGGCCCGAGGAGCTCGGCGCGGCGGGGGGCGCGGGGCGCACCAGCGTGGTGGGGGCGGGGAGCACGTGGATCACCACGCAGCCCTCCGGCACCTGCAGCGTCGACGCCAGCGGCGTGCCTGGATCGTGCCCCGAGGCGCGGCGGGTGGACGTCTTCGTGCGCTTCGTCCCCTCGGCGGACCTCATCGACGCCCCGTGCCCCCACGCCGCCGACGACCCCGGCGCGGCCCTGCACTGCCTGCAACAGTGCAACGAGCGCGAGGGCGCCCACGTCGCGGTCTCCGCGCGCCTCGACGGGCAGCGCGCCGACCTGCACGTGCCCTGCACGCCCGAGAACCCCGTGCCGCCGGGGTGGATCCGCTTCCCCGCGGCCACCGGCACCGACTGCGTGCAGCTCAACGCCCGGGCCCTCACGTCGGCCCTGCGCATGCGGTGACCGCGGGGTGTCCACGGTTGGACACCCGCTGCGCCATCGATCGTCGCGCCGTCGCTTGCGTCGGTGTCTCCCTCCGTGGCGAACTCCATCCCCTGGAGGTGCAGGCATGGAAGCGAGCGTCGTCAACCGGACCATCGTTCGGTACGTGAAGGCCTTCTCGTCGCTCACAGACGAGGAGTGTGACGCCCTGCTCGGGGGCGCGCGGGAGCGGCGGCTGAGCCCCCACGAGATCCTGTTCCGTCAGGGCGACCCCGGGGACGCGATGATGATCGTGCACCACGGCTCGCTCTCGGTGCGGGTGCGCCGGCCCGACGGCCTCGACGCCGAGGTGGCCGTGGTGCAGGGCGGCGAGGTGCTCGG
>JBILLI010000617.1:0-4696 GCA_044376155.1 Polyangiales bacterium | reverse complement strand
GGTCCTCGACCCCTTCTCGGGCCGCGGCACCACCGCGCTGGAGGCCTGCCTCGCGGGGCGTGTGGGCCTCGGGGTGGACCTCAACCCCCTCGCCGCGCTGCTCTCCGACGTGAAGGTCGCGCCGCCCGCGCTGGAGCAGTGTCTCTTGCGCCTCGCGGAGCTGGAGAAGGGCTACGTCCCGCGCTCGGTGGGCGACCGCGCGCCGCCCGAGATCCGCATGCTCTTCGAGGAGACGGTGACCCTGCCGCAGCTCCTGCACCTGCGCGAGCACCTCGACCAGAGTGACCCCGTGGACCGCTTTCTGCTCGCGAGCGTGGTGGGGATCCTGCACGGGCACCACACCCGCGACGTGGTGAGCTCGCGGTGTCTGTCGGTGTCGATGCCCAACACCTTCAGCATGTCGCCGGGCTACCTCGCGAAGTACATCGCCGAGAAGAAGCTCCAGCGGCCGCCCTTCAGCGCGTTCGAGAAGCTCCGCGCGCGGCTGCATTTCGAGTTCGCCGAGGGCGTGGCGGCGCGGCGGGGGCGGTGCATCCAGGGCGACACCCGGGCGCTGTCGACGATCCTCCCGGCGAAGAGCGTGAAGCTCATCGTGACCTCGCCGCCCTACCTCAACGTGGTGCGCTACGGGAAGTTCAACTGGATCCGCCTCTGGATGCTCGGGCAGAGCGTGAGCGACGTGGACCAGCGCTCGCTCATCGTCGAGAAGACCGACCGACGGCTCGGGCTCTCGGACAAGCACCGCATCGGGGCCTACACCCGCTTTCTCGCGGGGGCGCTCACGGAGCTCGCGACGGTGCTGCGCGACGACGGGCGCTGCGTGGTCACCATCGGCGACGTGAAGAACAAGGAGCACGGCGAGCACGAGCTGGCGACCGAGGTGTGGGCCTCGCTGGCGCGGGAGCTCCCGCTGGAGCTCGAGGCGGTGATCGTCGACGACGTGAACGAGATCGGGAAGGTCTCGAAGATCTGGGGCGACGAGAAGCGCGGCAACGCCACCAAGGTCGACCGGGTGCTGGTGCTCCGCAAGAAGGGCGAGCGCCCCGCGGCGCCGCGCTACGAAGACCCCCGGGCGCTGATTTCGGAGCTCGCGGCGTGCAACGGGACCCGGCCGTTGGAGGCCCCCGCGGCCCGCCCCGGGGTGCTCCGGGTTGGCGGAACAGTGGCGCGGCGCAAGGCGGTGGGGTAGCCCATCAAGCCCCCCACCGTGGTGGGGGTGCTACGCTGCGTCTGTTCAGTGTTCAGGGAGCGGTGACGTCGAGATGGGCTTCGCAGATCGCGATCGCAGGGATCCCATGAAGGCCAAGGAGGCGATCCTCTCGGCCGCGTCGCAGCTCACGGCGGCGGCGTCTCACGGGAAGGTCCCGCCCAACGACCTCGAGGCCGAGCGGGCGGTGCTCGGGAGCATCCTGCTCGACAACGTGGCCCTCTCGAACGTCGAGGGCATCCTCGCCGCGGCGGACTTCTACCACCCCGCCCACGGGGTGATCTACGAGGCCGTGGTGGCCATCGCGGGGCGGCGCGAGCCCGTCGACGTGGTGACCCTCGCCGCGGAGCTGCGCTCCCGCGAGCGGTTGAACACGGTGGGCGGCGCGCAGTACCTCGGCGAGCTCACCGACACGATCCCCACGGTGGCGCACGCGGAGTCTCACGCCCGCATCGTGGCCGACCTCGCGGGCGTTCGCCGCATGATCGAGGTGGCCCACGAGATCATCGGCCGGGGCTACGGCGAGCGCGGCAACGCCGAGTCGTTCCTCGACTACGCGGCGTCGAAGGTCTTCGAGGTCGCGCAGAAGCGCGCCAAGAGCACGCTGATCCCGTTGGACCAGGTGATTCTTGAAGCCTTCGAGCGGCTGGAGCACTCGCTGAACCACGGCGCGCGCACCAGCGGCACCGAGACGGGCTTTCGCGACCTCGACAACCTCACCGCGGGCATGCACGGCGGGCAGCTGATCATCATCGCGGCGCGCCCGGCCATGGGGAAGTGCCTCGCCGCCGACAGCGAGATCGTGCTCGACGATGGGAGCGTGGCCACCATCGAAGCGCTCTACCAGCGACGCGACGCGCGGCTGCTCACGCTCGACGACTCCCTGCGCCTGCGGGTGACCTCGCCCAGCGACTACATCGACGACGGCCACAAGCCCGTGTTCCGCGTGACCACGCGGTCGGGGCGGCAGGTGCAGACGACGCTCACGCACCCCTTCCTGACGCTCGACGGCTGGCGCCCGCTGGGCGAGATCGCGCCTGGCGAGCGCGTGGCGGTGCCGCGGGTGATCCCGGTGTTCGGCGACCGCGCGGTGCGCGACTGCGAGGCGGCGCTGCTGGGGTACCTCCTCGGCGACGGCTCGATGCGCGGATCCTGCCCGACCTTCACCAACACCGACCCCCGAGTGCGCGAGGACTTCACGCAGCACTGCCGTGACTTCGGCGGGGTGGTGGTGCGCGACGTGGCCCCCGACGGGCCGCGAGCGCCCTCGCTCCGCGTCGCGCGAGACGGCGCCGACGTCACCGCGGCGCGCGCGGAGTTTCGCGGTCGCTTGAGCGACGCCCTGGCCGCGGCGCCGTCGCCTGCGTATGCCGTGGCCGAGGCGGTGGGGGTGTCGCCGTCGCTGGTCTCGCAGTGGTCCAGCGGCGCGTGTGTGCCCGCGGCCGAGACCGCGCAACGGCTCTGTGAGGTGCTCGGCGACCCCGCGCTCGAAGGCCTCGCCACCCAGGCCCGGGGACGCGACGACCGCAACCCTCTGACCCGCTGGCTCCGCGAGCTCGGGCTCTGGGGCTGCGACGCGCACGACAAGTTCATCCCCGCGGCGGTGTTCACCATGCCGCGGGCGCAGGTCGCGCTGGTGCTGAACCGGCTGTTCGCCACCGACGGCTGGGCCTCGGTGTTCGCCAGCGGGCAGGCGCAGATCGGCTACGCGACGGTGAGCGAGCGCCTCGCGCGGCAGGTGCAACACCTGCTGCTGCGCTTCGGGGTGCTCTCGTCGCTGCGTGAGCGCGCGGTGGCCTACGCGGGCGCGCGCCGCGAGGCGTGGCAGATCGAGGTCACCGACGCCGACGCGATGCGCACCTTCGCCCGCGAGATCGGGATCTTCGGCAAGGAGGCCGCGCTGGACCGTGTGCTGCGCGCGCTGGCCGACCGCGGACGACACACCAACCGCGACGTGATCCCGCCGGGCGTCTGGGCGCGCATCGACCGCGCGCGGGCGGGGCGGAGCTGGGCGTCGGTGGGGCGCGCGATGGGCGTGCAAGGCGGGGTGAATTTTCACGTCGGCGCGCGCGGGCTCTCGCGGGAGCGCCTCGGCGCGATGGCCGCGGCGCTGGACGACGCGCACCTGCGCGACCTCGCGACGAGCGATGTGTACTGGGACGAGGTGGTGTCGATCGAGCCGATGGGGATGCGGCAGGTGTACGACCTGACGGTGCCCGAGACGCACAACTTCGTGGCCAACGACGTCTGCGTGCACAACACCTCGCTGGTCTTGAACCTCGCGACGAACGCGGTCGTGTCGACGATGAAGCCCGTGCTGGTGTTCTCCCTGGAGATGCCCCGGGTGGAGCTCGCCAACCGCCTCATGTGCGCCGAGGCCCGGGTGGACCAGTCGCGCCTGCGCTCGAACCTCCTCACGCAGGACGAGGTCACCGCGCTCACCTCGGCGGCCAACAAGCTGCACTCGCTGCCGATGTACATCGACGACTCCGGCGACCTCACGCTGCTGGAGCTGCGCTCGAAGGCCCGCCGCATCAAGAACGAGCGGGACATGTCGCTGATCATCATCGACTACCTCCAGCTGATGAAGGCGTCTCGCGACAAGATGGAGTCGCGCGAGCGCGAGATCTCGGAGATCAGCCGCGGGCTGAAGTCCCTCGCGAAGGAGCTCGACGTGCCGATCATCGCGCTGTCGCAGCTCAACCGCGCGTGCGAGACCCGCCCGGGGAAAGACAAGCGCCCCATGCTCGCCGACCTCCGCGAGTCGGGCGCCATCGAGCAGGACGCCGACGTGGTGATGTTCATCTACCGCGACGAGGTCTACAACCGCGACACCGAGGACAAGGGCATCGCGGAGCTCATCATCGCGAAGCAGCGCAACGGCCCCACCGACACCGTGCGCCTGCGCTTCATTCGCGAGCTCACGAAGTTCGAGAACCTCGCGCTCGACGACGGCGGGCCCTACCACGAGACCAACATCGGCGGCATCGACGAGGGCGGCGGCGCCGAGGGCAACGCGTTCTGAGGGCGCTCAGGCCGCGAGGGCGGCGCCGAGGGCGGCGGAGAAGTCCGCGACGGAGGCGAAGCGCTCGGCCGGGTTCTTCGCGAGCGCGCGGGTGAGCACCGCGTCGAAGCGCGCGAGCTCAGGGCGCCGCGAGGACACCGCGGGCACCGGCGCGGTGACGTGCGCGAAGAGCGTGGCCATGACGTTCTCGTAGAAGAACGGCAGGGTGCCCGTGAGCGCGAAGAACGCGGTGACGGCGAGGGCGTATTGGTCCGCGGCGCAGAGACCGGTGAAGTCGATCTGCTGCTCGGTGATCACCTCGGGCGCCATGTACGCCGGCGTGCCCTGGGAGCGTCGAAGCTGGGGGCCGCGCAGCGTGCGATCACACGCGAGGCCGAGGTCGGTGAGCACGGCGCGGTCGTCGAAGCCGAAGAGCACGTTCTCGGCCTTCACGTCACGGTGCGCCCAGCCTGCCTCGTGCAGCG
>JBILLI010001032.1:0-4709 GCA_044376155.1 Polyangiales bacterium | reverse complement strand
GGAGGTCTGCGACGGGACGAACGTGGCGTGCCCGGTGAACTCGTTCACGTCGGGCGTGACGGCGTACCCGAGCACAGGCGTGGACGGCGCGTACAACGCGACGAGCAACACGACGCTGGCGGGTGGCACCTACAACTTCACGACGTTCACGATCGCGTCGGGCGTGACGGTGACGGTGACGGGCTCGACGCCGCTGGACATCCGGGTTCAGGGCGCGGTGAACATCCAGGGCACGCTGGACCTCTCGGGCGGCGCGGGCGGCGCGAGCCCCGGCAACACCTGCTGCGCGTCGGCGGGTGCGGGCGGCGGCGGCGGCGGCAACGCGGGCGCGGCGGGTCCGAGCACGTCGCAGAGCGGCACTTCGGGCGGCGGTTCGGGCGGCGGCGGCGGTGGTCTGTACACTGGTGGCTACGGCGGCGGCGGCGGCGGCGGCGGCTTCGGCGCGACGGGTACGACGGGTCAGACTAGCCCCGGTTCGAGCTCTCCGGGTGGCTCTGGCGGCTCGGCGTACGGCACGGCGGCGTTCACGACGCTGCAGGGCGGCTCGGGCGGCGGTTCGGGCGGCTACGGCACGGCGGCCAACGGGAGCGGCGCGGGCGGCGGCGGCGGCGGCGGCTCGGTGCGCATCTCGGGCTCGTCGATCACGGTGAGCGGTGTGATCCGCGCCAACGGTGGTGACGGCGGCTCGGCCAACGGCTTCGACGCGGGCGCGGGCGGCGGCGGCTCGGGTGGCTCGATCTGGCTGCACGCGACGACGGTGTCGCTGCCGGGCACGGTGCAGGCGCTGGGCGGCGCGGCGGGTTCCTGCGCGTCTCGCTGCGGCCTCACGGGCGCGGGCGGCGCGGGCGGCGTGGGTCGCATCCGCATCGACTCGCTGTCGGTGACGGGCACGACGAGCCCGGCGGCGTACACCGAGACGCTGACGGGCGTTGGCACGGTGTGCCGCGCGGCGGCCGGGATCTGCGACGCGGTGGAGTACTGCACGGGCGTGGGCACGGCGTGTCCGAGCGACGCGCGGCTGGGTTCGAGCGTGGTGTGCCGCGGGTCTGCGGGGATCTGCGACGTGCAGGAGACCTGCGACGGCTCGAGCGTGAGCTGCCCGGCGAACACGCTCGCGTCGTCGAGCGTGGTGTGCCGGAGCGCGGCGGGGATCTGCGACGCGGTGGAGAGCTGCGACGGGTCCAACGCGGCGTGTCCGAGCGATGCGCGCCTGGGTTCGAGCGTGGTGTGTCGCTCGAGCGCAGGGATCTGCGACGTTCAGGAGGTCTGCGACGGCACGAGCGTGGCGTGCCCGTCGGACACGCTGGTGACGGCGGCGAACTCGTTCCCGAGCACGGGTGTGAACGGCGCGTACAACGCGACGAGCAACACGACGCTGGCAGGCGGCACGTACAACTTCACGACGTTCACGATCGCCGCGGGCGTGACGGTGACGGTGACGGGTTCGACGCCGCTGGACATCCGGGTTCAGGGCGCGGTGAACATCCTGGGCACGCTGGACCTCTCGGGCGGCGCGGGCGGCGCGAGCCCCGGCAATACCTGCTGCGCGGCGGCGGGCGCGGGCGGCGGTGGCGGCGGCAACGCGGGCGCGGCGGGCAACGGCACGTCCAGCAGCGGCAACGCGGGCAACGGCCCTGGCGCGGGCGGCGCGGGGATCTTCACCGGCGGCTACGGCGGTGGCGGCGGCGGCGCGGGCTTCGGTGCGACGGGCACAACGGGTCAGACGAGCCCGGGTGGCGGCTCTCCGGGCGGCGCGGGCGGCAGTGCGTATGGGACGGCGGCGTTCACGACGCTGCAGGGCGGCTCGGGCGGTGGCTCGGGCGGCTACGGGACGGCGGCCAACGGGAGCGGCGCGGGCGGCGGCGGCGGCGGCGGCGCGGTGCGCATCTCGGGCTCGTCGATCACGGTGAGCGGCGCGATCCGCGCCAACGGGGGCGACGGCGGCTCGGCGAACGGGTTCGACGCGGGTGCGGGCGGCGGCGGCTCGGGCGGCTCGATCTGGCTGCACGCGGCGACGGTGTCGCTGCCGGGCACGGTGCAGGCGCAGGGCGGCGCGGCGGGTTCGTGCGCGTCTCGCTGCGGGCTCACGGGCGCGGGTGGCGCGGGCGCGGTGGGCCGCATCCGGATCGACGCGACGACGCTCTCGGGCTCGACGAGCCCTGCGGCGCACCAGACGACGGCGGTGTCTGCGGGCACGGTGTGTCGCGCGGCGGCGGGCGTCTGCGACCTCGCGGAGCTTTGCGACGGGACGAGCGCGGCGTGCCCGGGGAACAACTTCCTGTCGTCGGGCACGGTGTGTCGCGCGAGCGCAGGCATCTGCGACCCGCAGGAGACCTGTGCGGGCTCGACGGCGTCGTGTCCGAGCGACACGCGGACGGCGTCGGGCACGGTGTGTCGCGCGACGACGGGGATCTGCGACCCGCAGGAGACCTGCGATGGGTCGAGCGTGAGCTGTCCGATCGACAGCTTCGCGGGCGCGGGCACGGTGTGTCGCGCGAGCGCGGGCATCTGTGATCCGCAGGAGACCTGCACGGGCTCGACGGGCGCGTGTCCCGCCGATGCGCGCCACGGCACGAGCGTGGTGTGCCGCGCGGCGGGTGGCATCTGCGACGTTCAGGAGACCTGCGACGGGACGAACGTGGCGTGTCCGACGGACACGTCCGTCTCTGCGCCGACGCCGACGACGGTGACGTTCAACGCGACGAGCACGGGCCCGAGCGGGACGCGTCAGAGCTGGACGGTCCCCGTGGGCATCACGAGCATCACGGTGGAGGCGTGGGGCGCGTCGGGTGGCAACGGACAGTCGGTGTACGGGACGAGCCTGCAGCCCGGTGGTCGCGGCGCGTACATCCGCGGGACGCTGACGGTGACGCCGGGCCAGGTGCTGGACATCCTCGTGGGCCAGCAGGGCGGCGCGTCGGGCGGCCCGCACGGCAACGAGAACGGCGGCGGCGGCGGCAGCTTCGTGGTGCAGCGCACGGGCAACGTGCCGCTGGTCATCGCGGGCGGTGGCGGCGGCGCGCCGTCCAACCAGGGCTACGGCACGGCGTGCAGCCGTTCGTTGTCGACGGGTGACGGCCAGGCGGGCACGAGCGGCGTGAGCATCAGCTGCTACACGAACGCGACGGGCGGCTCGGGCGGCGGCGGCGGCGCGGCGGGTGGTTCAGAGCATGGTGCGGCGGGTGGTGGCTTCTCGGGCAACGGCGCCAATGGCGGCACGCACTGCTCGACGGCCATCGGCGGCCAGAGCTACCTGAACGGCGGCACGGGTGGCTCGGGCAACAGCTGTTACAACTCGAACAACTGGGGCGGGTACGGCGGCGGCGGCGGTGGCAACCTGGGTGCTCCGGGCGGCGGCGGCGGGTACTCCGGCGGCGCGGTGGCGGGCGCCTGGTCGAGCTACTCGACGTGGGGCGGCGGCGGCGGCTCGTACAACGTGGGCACCGCGCAGACCAACACGGCGGGCGTGAACACGGGCCACGGCCGCGTGGTGATCACGTACCTCGTGCCGGGTGCGGGCACGATCTGCCGCGCGAGCGCGGGCATCTGTGACCCGGCCGAGTACTGCGCGGGCAGTGGGTCGGCGTGTCCGAGCGATACGCGCACGTCGGCGGGCACGGTGTGCCGCGCGACGGCCGGGATCTGCGACCCGCAAGAGGTCTGCGACGGGACCAACGCGGCCTGTCCGGCCGAGAGCTTCTCGTCGTCGAGCACGATCTGTCGCGGGAGCACGGGCATCTGCGATCCGGCGGAGACCTGCACGGGCAGCGGGTCGGCGTGTCCGAGCGACGCGCGCGCCGCGTCGGGCACGGTGTGCCGCGCGACGGCCGGCATCTGCGACCCGCAAGAGGTGTGTGACGGGACCAACGTGGCGTGTCCGACGGACACGCTGACGTCGGCGCCGGTGGGCCCGACGACGGTGACGTTCAACGCGACGAGCACGGGCCCGAGCGGGACGCGTCAGAGCTGGACGGTTCCTGCGGGCATCACGAGCATCACGGTGGAGGCGTGGGGCGCGTCGGGCGGCAACGGCCAGTCGGTGTACGGGACGAGCCTGACGACCGCGGGTCGCGGTGCGTACATCCGCGGGACGCTGACGGTGACGCCGGGCCAGGTGCTGGACATCCTCGTGGGCCAGATGGGCGGCGCGTCGGGCGGCCCGCACGGCAACGAGAACGGCGGCGGCGGCGGCAGCTTCGTGGTGCAGCGCACGGGCAACGTGCCGCTGGTCATCGCGGGCGGCGGCGGCGGCGCGCCCTCCAACGTGGGCTGGGGCACGTCGTGCAGCCGTTCGATCGCGACGGGTGACGGTCAGGCGGGCAACAACGGCGCGAGCGTGAGCTGCCTCGCGAACGCGACGGGCGGCAGCGGCGGTGGTGGTGGAGCGTCGGTGGGTGGCTCCGAGCACGGCGCGGCGGGCGGCGGCTTCTCGGGCAACGGCGCCAACGGCGGGACGCACTGCTCGACGGCGATCGGCGGCCAGAGCTACCTGAATGGTGGCACCGGTGGCGCGGGCAACAGCTGTTACAACTCGAACAACTGGGGCGGGTACGGCGGCGGCGGCGGCGGCAACCTGGGTGGTCCGGGCGGCGGCGGCGGGTACTCGGGCGGCGCGGTGGCGGGCAGCTGGTCGAGCTTCTCGACCTACGGCGGCGGCGGCGGCTCGTACAACGCGGGCGCTTCGCAGACCAACACGGCGGGCGTGAACA
>JBILLI010000615.1:0-4709 GCA_044376155.1 Polyangiales bacterium | reverse complement strand
GCACCGCCCCCATCCGCGCGCCCTCCACCTCGCCGAGCTCGACGAACCCTCCCGCCCGAACCGCGCTGACAAAGTACCCGCGCGCGCTCGTGGGATGCGTCGCGAAGCCGACACCAACCCCCTCCCGCGGCGTCTCCAGCAGGGCGGGCCCCAGCGATTCGATGCCGCTCCCCTCACGGTTCGCGCGCGAGAGCCACACCTCGGGCAGGCCGCGCCGCACCACGATCTGGGTCCCGACGAGCAGCGAGTCCCCCGCCGCGACGAGCCCGGCGCACCCGGTGGCGCCGATGAACGACCGACTCTCCGCGAGGCGCATGTAGGCGCCGCGATACCGCGCGACCTCCGCGGCCATGCCGCCGCTGCTGGGCCATCGGCAGAGGGCCAGGGCATCGCCCTGCACGAGGGCGGGGGTCGAACCGAGCGCCGCGAAGAGCACCCCCGGGGCAACCGCGATCCGAAAGCCAGCGCCAGGGCTGTACCCGAAGCGCATCGCGCGGGTCTGGGAGAACGTGTCGTCGTCCTCGGCCTGAAGCGTCGCCACCGCGTCAAAGGCCCCGTCGCGAAACATCACCTGCGGTCCGACCCAGGGCCCCTTGTCTCCGCCCTCATGCGAGAGCGCGGCCACGGGCCCGTCGAGGAGCCGAAGCGCGCAACCGACGGCAGCACCGTCGCTCAACGATGCGTCGCTCAACGATGCGTCGCTCAACGATGCGTCGCTCAACGATGCGTCGCTCAACGATGCGTCGCGACCCACGTCTCGCTCGGGTGGCACCAGACCTGACCGGGCGCCGCAGCCCCCGAGCATTGCGAGCATCATCCAGAGTCTGGGGGCGGTGTCGCGCATGACCGCGAAGGATGCTGCGTTCGCCCGCGCCGCGCCACCTTCCGCAGACCCACGCGCGCCACCGGGCCGCCTCTTGTCCTCGCCCGTTCTGCCCGAGGTTCACGGGCGACCGGCGCGGGGTGGCAACGCGCGGATCATCCGAGCCGTAGCACCACCTCAGGTCCGTCGCTCGACGGCTGCTCTTGAAACGCGACGAAGCCGTTGCGCGCCAACACCTTCTGCGACGCGACGTTGCTGGCGAGCACGGTGGCGAAGAGCGGTCGCGAGGGGTCAAGAAGCAGCATGAGCCGCACGGCCTCGGTGGCGATCCCGCGGCCCCAGTGCTCGTTGGCGACGCGGTAGCCGATGTAGCGCTCGGGCCCGAGGGCGAAGGTGTTGATGGTGCCAACCACCTCCCTGTCGGCGGTGATCGTTCGCAGGGTCACCGTGGGGTCGGCGGTGATCGTCGCGATCCACGCGTCGAACTCGGCGCGGGAGCGCGCGGGCACCGTCGTCGCGACCTGCGCCGGGTCACACTGCCACGCGAAGTGCAGCTCATCGTCGGCGGGCTCACGGGGACGCAGCGCGACCTTCATGCGCGGAGTACAGCAGAGCGCGCGCGACGTGTCCGCCCCCCCGCCGACGCGCGTGAGCCCTGCGCGGGGTCAGCCTGGCGGACCGTAGCAGGCGATCATGCGAACGATGCGCCCCGCGGCGTCGAGCTCCGCGCAGTCGGTGACCAGCGCGCCGTTCTCGCGACGGTAGACCACGGTCATCGCGCCGACCCCGACCGTGACATCGACCAGCTCGAAGCGCAGCGCGGCGTTGCGGAGCCCGCGGGCGAAGTCGTCTCGCAGGGCGGCCTTGCCGCGGAGCCACCCGTCGGCGGCGCCGAGGCGCTCGACCACCCGCGGCGAGCACACGGCGACGTCGTCGGCGTAGTGCGCGAGGATCGCCTCGAGATCACGGCGGTTCCACGCGTCGATCCAGTCGACGGCGCGCGCGCGGAGGTCCTCGGGGCGGAGGGCGAAGGGCGCCGCAGGACGCACCGCACGACGCACCGAGGAGGCCTCGAGGTCGCGCCAGCGGAGCAACGCGGCGTCGTCGATGGGGTCGTCTCCGCGCAGCCTCGCGTCGATGTGATCGAAGGCGTCGAAGCCCCAGAAGAGCTCGCCGTCGACGACGAGCGTGGGCACGCCGAAGGCCCCCTCGGCGATGGCCGCGGCCGTCTGTGCGCGCACCCGCTCCTTGGCCTCGACCTCGCCCGCAGCGCGCACGGCCGCAGCGCCGTCGAGGCCCGCAGCGTCGGCGATGGCTGCCACCGCCGCAGGGTCGGTCACGCCGCCACCGCCGCCCCAGGTCGCGCGAAAGAGCCCGGTGATCAGCGCGCGCTGCGTGACGGCGTCCATCGGGAGCGATGCGACGCGGAGCGCGAGCAGGGGGTTGAAGGGATGCGTCGGCGGCGGCGACAACGGCACACCCGCGCGGCGTGCGCGACGGAGCGCGTCCTTGAAGATGTACGCACGCTTCGGCGGGATCTCGGCGGGCCCCTTGTGCCCCCACGCGTCGAGCATCGCCGCGAAGAGCACCGGCACAGGCTCCACCGCGCGCCCATGCCGCGCCGCAAGCGCGTGGATCTGGGTCCAGGCGAGGTACGCGTAGGGCGAGATGAAGTCGACGTAGACACGTATCGGGGCCGCGCTCATGACCCCGCGGTGATGCCACACGATCACCGCGCCTGTCTCCGGCACCTGGGCGGGGCGCTCGCAGCGCCACCCCCGCGCTGGGCACGCTCGACGGGCTTCGCGTGTTGGCGTATCCCCCATCGCGGTCCTCGCCCTGGCAGCCACCAGGGGCTGAGGAACCGAAGGGGCTGCGACGACCTCGTGAGCGCTGACCTCCGCGACGCATGTGACCGACGCACAGCCTGCGACGGACCCAACTCCGACGGACGCTGAGCGATGCACTGGCGCGACATCGACGACGACACCTGGGAGGGTCTCACCGTCACGCTCACCCGTGACGACGTCCCCGCCCATCCCCGATGGACCACCGACATCGTGCGCCCCGGCCGCGTGCGCATCACGGCGGGCGACGCCGCCCGCTGGTGGGCCCGTCAAGCGCGCGACCTGTCCAGCGTGGCGCTGCTGCGCGGCGCGCCGATGACCCACGACGACGCGGTGGTGCGGCCCATCACCCGCGACGACCTGAACGCGGTCACCGCGTCACCCGGCACGATCGCGTGGTGGCGGGCGTGGTCGTTGTGGTTCCTCGACGCGATGGTGGCCTCGGGGCGATCGCCGCTCCGCCCGGGGCAGTGGTGGATCGCGCCCCTCGACTGCCGTGACCTCGCGAGCCAGCCGGTGGTCGACCGGGTGGTCCGCCGCGCGACGTTGCCGCCCCGTTGGGACACCGCGCGCACGAGGATCACCCACACACAAGGCCCCGCCTGGACCGAGGACCTCTGGGACGAGAACTGGTACCCCAGCGGCTCCGGCGGGCTGTTGCCGCTGCGCCGACCGTCTCCCCCGGGCAGCGGTCGCGTGAAGTCGTGGCGCAAGCGAGCGCGCGAGGGAACGCTGCCGCCCGTGCTGGTGCACGCCGTCAGCGCACTCGACATGTTCGTGCTCCTCGACGGTCACGACCGCTTCGCCGCCGCGGTCGCGGAGGAGGTGCCCGTCCCGTGGCTGCATGTGTCGGGGCTGACCTTCACCCCCAGACGCATCGACCCGGGGCTGCAGGCCGTCGTCGCGCGCGAGGTCGAGCGGCTGATGACCCTGGTCCCGGCCGTGCCCAGCGCGTCGATCAACGCGCTCTGCGCAAACGCCTTCGACGACCGCCCGTGGCCGTCGCGCGTGTGTTTCGGCCGTCCCCTCGCGGGCGGTGTGCGCCAGTGGGACCAGGAGGTGACCCGCCGTCTCGCCGCGCTCGGCCTCTCCGAACGCGGCGCGGATCTCTTCGCATAGACCGTCAGAGGTACGGGCCGCAGCGGCGCGTCGTGCGGTAACACACCAGGTTGCGCGGGCACGCGCCCGGCGCGTCGGGGTCGCAGGTGATCGGCGCGCAGGCCGTGTAGACCACACACGCGCCCCAGCATCCGTCGCGCACCGAGGGGACCTCTCCGCCGCCCGCGCACTCCGGCGGGAGCGCGTTGCAGCGAACGTTGGCGGGGGCACAGTCGACCTTCGTGGCCCCATCCGTCGGCGCGACGACGTCGACCCGCACCCCTGCGTCGCAGACCCATCCCGTCGACGCGCACGTGCAGGCGCCCGGTGGACGGCCGACGCAGGCGCATTGGTCCGCGGGGATCGTCCCGCCCGGGCACCGCCAGGCGCCGTCGACGCATCGGGCCTGGAGGGCGACGTCGCCGCACGCCCCGCCGGGGGTGCCCGAGACACACGTCGTCGCCGGGCCCGCGCAGGTCGCCGGCGGGACGTCGATCGCGGCGTCAGAGGCGACGTCGATCGCGGCGTCAGGGGCGACGTCGATCGCGGCGTCGCGCCCTGCATCCACGCGTGAAAGATCTTGCAGCGCAGGGAGATCCATCGTGGCCACGACGTCGGCGGCGGAGTCGGGCGGGGAGCCCGAGGCCGTGGTGGTGCACGCCGCGGCGAGGGCGAGGAGCGCGAGCGTTCGCATCCCGCGATCGTAGCGCCTCCGACGACCGCGCGACGACCACGCAACCCGGAACCTGGGCGCCCGACGCCACACCCCCGAGCGCTGCGCCGCGCCCCCTCCCCGCGCTGCGTTCACCTCGGGACACATCTCTGAAATGCGCTTGTTCTTCTGGTGAATTCGCGATTCGTGGCCCCCTTCCCCGGCCCTTCCCCCGCTTCGGGGGAAGGGTGGAGAGCCGCGATCTCAGGAATGGTCCAGGCGTCTCGAA